>CAZFSW010000132.1:0-4259 GCA_964521655.1 uncultured Dorea sp. | reverse complement strand
CAGAAATTACTGGAAACAATCAAAATCTGGCAGGAGGACTAAACACTCCTGCCAGCTGTTACACTGTTCCAGGATGATGGCATCCGAGGTGACAACCATTTTGGGGGCCATTTTACTTCCCGCAATATCAGCTTCCGGCACGGGCGATGAGAACCGACAGCACTGTCATATAGACAGCCACCAAAATGAGCGGAATCATGCCGTCGATATATCCTGCCCGGTCTCCAAGACCGTAGTACAGCACATAGCAGATCATGCTCAGCACCGCCGCAAGAACCGCCACGACGAACAGGCCAATCGCCCCATTTCGTGAAATTATCTCCATTCCATAAAGCGCATTGCTCTCCAAAAACGCCAGCGCAGTCCAGCCGACAATCAGGAGAAGCTCGGTCGTGACCTGCCTGTGAAACGCTGCTATCGTCACAAGAAGCAGCACAACATAAGAAATCACAGCGGTCAGAAGGACGGCTCTGGCAGAGAAGAAGGATTGGGCCGTATCAGCGCCGTTTGCCCCTTTGGAAATCATGACCACTGCGGCAATACCCAAAAGGAACGCAGGAATCAACAGCCAGCCGGATTTCATTCCCTTGATGGCGCCAGTTGGCTTGAACGCGAAAATCCACCATAGCAAGTAGAACACACAGCAGCCCGCCAGCAGGAGGTTGCCCCAGAGCATCTGCCGTGCCACATGACTTGTATCAAAGACCATTTTGTCCACCTCCGGTTTATTGTACTAAAGCCCAGTTATAAAATAAATGTACAGGTCACAACTGCCAGTACATAGGAAGGATTTAGATGAAGTACACATGTGTGGTCATATCGGCAGCGGATATCAACGCCGCAAGAACAGTCTCAGTTAAAATATCTTATATTACAGCTGCTCTAATGACAGCCGATTTTGTAGAAAGTCAAAAATACACATCACCAGGATGCACTATATCAGAATGAATTATCAGGGAGTTGAAGAAGCGTTGAAAGATGCTGGGTTTAAAAACATTTCGTTGCAAAAGACAATTGAAAAGGGTGGCTAATTATCAAGGATTATGCTAGCTCACCCTCAATTTGAATTTCTGGATCTCCCTCTCCGAGGAAACCTTTTCAATTACCGCGCCGATGCCACGCAGCTTTTCCTCAAATCTCTCATATCCCCTCTGGATATATATGATGTCATCCACGATCGTGATGCCCTCCGTCGCAAGCCCAGCGATACACAGCGCCGCCCCTGCGCGGAGGTCGGGTGCGCTCACCCGCGCCGCGAAAAATTTCTTTACGCCCTCAATGGTTGCCGAATTGCCCTCTACCTTGACATTCGCGCCCATCCGGGCGAGCTCATCCAGGTATTTAAACCGATTCTCAAAGATACTCTCCGTAATCGTACTGGTCCCCGCGCACAAAGCCAGAGTCACGCCCATCTGCGGCTGCAGATCCGTCGGAAATCCAGGGTATGGGAGCGTTTTTACGTGCGTGTTCGTAAGATTCCCTTTGGACACAACGCGCACCGCGTCGTCAAATTCCTCCACCTCACACCCGATCTCCAGAAGCTTCGCAATCGTCGCCTCCAGATGCTTGGGGATTACATTCAGCACGGTAACGTCGCCTTTAGTTGCCGCCGCCGCAAACATAAATGTCCCTGCCTCGATCTGATCCGGAATGACGGAATAATCCGTCCCGTGGAGGCTTCGCACCCCCCGGATCCGGATCACGTCCGTCCCGGCGCCCCTGATATTGGCGCCCATGCTGTTCAGGAAGTTGGCGACATCCACGACATGCGGCTCCTTCGCCACATTTTCCATGATCGTAAGCCCTTCCGCCATCGTAGCCGACATCATCACATTAATCGTCGCGCCTACGCTTACCACGTCAAAATAAATATGCCTGCCGACAAGCCGGGCTGCTTCGGCAATAATCTTTCCGTACTCTATATCCACATCCGCGCCCAGTGCGCGGAATCCCTTTATGTGCTGGTCGATGGGCCTGCTCCCGATATTGCACCCTCCCGGAAGAGCCACCTCAGCTCGCCTGTATTTCCCAAGAAGTGCGCCCAGCAGATAGTAAGACGCCCTTATCTTTTTGATATAATCATACTCTATGCTGACGTCGTGGATCTTTCTCCCGCTGACCTGTACTGTATGGCGGCCAATGCGCCGGACGCTTGCCCCGATGCCCGCAATCGCGTCGAGCAGTACATTCACATCATTTACATCCGGAATATTATCGACCCTCACCGTATCATCCGTCATAATCGCCGCCGCCAGAATCGCCAGAGCCGCATTTTTCGCCCCGCCGATCTCCACTTCTCCCACAAGCGGATGGCCGCCCTTAATTACATATTGCTCCATACTTCACCTCAAAATAACTATATACTTCTCAACTGAATCAAGTATATCAATAAATCCGAAACTTGTAAAACATTTTTTACAGACGCGTAATGTTTTCGTAATATAATTACCGTTTTTGCACCTCTTCTATCACCTTTTCAACCGTTTCTTCCAAATCAAGCCCGTCCTCGCAGATCGTGATGTCGGCATATTTTTCAAAAAGCGACGCCCGTTCATCGTACAGCATGCGCAGCGTCTGCCCTTCCTTTAACAACACGCCGCGCTCCTTCGCGTCTTTGAGTCTTCTGCTTATTATGTCAAAAGATATCTGCAAATATACTACTGTGCCGATTTTCTTATAATGGCTCATCGCATTCTCGCAATAGACGACGCTCCCGCCGGGGGCGATGACACAATTTCTGGCCTCTATGTCCGCATTTACGCGGTCCTCCACTTCAAGAAAACCGTCCGTCCCCCTCTCCTCGATAATCTCCCGGAGAAGCTTCCCTTCCTGCTGTTGTATCAGAAGATCCGTGTCAATGAACTGGAAGCCCAGCCTTTTTGCAATGACGACGCCCGCCGTGCTCTTCCCTACGGACGGCATCCCAATCAGAATCACATTTTTCATATGGCACATCCTTTATCCTTTTGTAAATCCTGTGCTATTCTAACATATCTTTCCCCTTACGTCCACCAGGAAATGTATAACGGCTGTACGCTTCCATGTTCCCGCCTGCGTACAGCCTGAGTCCCCAAATGTCCTGTTTAAAAAATTTTTTTCCTGTAATGCCTGTGTTCACAGCGCCTCTGGCACAGCTCCTGACAGGTCATGACCTGGATCAGGTCCATCAGCCACTTTCCAGCATTTTCTTCATCTTCCTCTGCTTTCCGGTAAATCCTCCCGCACATCAGGCGGAGCCTTAGCTGGTCGGGATACTCGTCAAACATCATGCTGCCGTCGTACTCCATCCTGTCGCACTCTTCTTCTATAAAAGGAAGCAGCCTCTTTGCCGTGTCCGGGTATACGCTTTTCATGTAATTATAGTCGCGGCGGAGCATCCGGTCTGCGCCGCCGGGCATTGGCGTCTGGTATACCATATAAAAAGGAAGTTTCTGGTTCATAAACGCACTCTCCTCAGATAAGTATCTATCTTATCATATGCACAGGAAACTGTTTCGTGAAGTTCTACGCGCCAAAACAGCGAAAGCAGATTTTTCATCTTGTTCCTTCCATAATTGGGCAGCTGTACCATATATGGGCGGCTTCGATGGAAACGAGTAAAAATAATGCTTGCATTCTTCGACGGAATCCGCTAAAATGATATCGCGGTGTCAAAAGACATACAGCAATCTGTAATATTTTTATGCTTTCATGGCGGGGTATGGCTCAGTTTGGTCAGAGCGCACGGCTGGGGGCCGTGAGGCCGCAGGTTCGAATCCTGTTACCCCGATGCATAATTTTCGCAAGCAGCACTAAGGCCGGGTTTGTCTGGCTTTGGCGGCTGCTCATAAAATTTTAGCTGCTAAAGGAATCTTGATTATGAAGGTAATCGTTATCGCCCCCAGGGGAAAGATGGGAAAGCTGATCACACAGGCCGCCGCTGCGCGGGACGATATGCAGCTTACAGCAGGCGTTGCGCCGAAAGGCCGGGATTACGCAGGGAGCGACCTCGGCGTGGTTGCTATGGTCGGAAGGGCGCTTGGCGTCCCCGTCGTGGACGATCTGGAGTCGGTCATTGACGGCTGCGATGTGATCATTGATTTTTCCACAAAAGAAATGGGGATGGAAGTGCTTGACGCCGCCGTTTCTCATAAAAAGGCGCTTGTATGCGGCACAACCGGCTTTACTCCCGAGGAAATGCTAAAGTTTCAGGACGCGTCAGCGAAAATCCCGATGCTCTACGCCGCCAACACTTCGAAGCTTGTCAACATCATGAATAA
>CAZFSW010000131.1:0-4285 GCA_964521655.1 uncultured Dorea sp. | reverse complement strand
CGGTCTTTCGGTGTTCGTTACACTCACATGCCCCGCATTGGACGGCTCTTTGTCTGCGAGCAGACACGAGCCATCCTATGCGGGGCGCGTTCGTCGCTATGCGATCATATCTTTGCTACGTACTCGACTGGGAGTGGCACGATTTTGCCTGGTGTCTCGATGGATACCAGATTCTCGAGCGCCATCTTTACAATCGTAGTCTGTTGCTCAACGTTGTGCGGTCCGCCTGCGTTTGCGCCCATCGGCACTAACGGAGCTACTGCACGGGGAGTTCCGGTCTGACGTACGACCGGAGGAAGGGCTGCAATGATAATCGTAGGAATTCCAGCCTCTTCTATCGCTCTCTGCACCAATACTGCAGAGCGGTGGCAGGTGCCTCACCCGGCGGTGAGGATGACTCCGTCAACATCCTCTTCCGTAAACATCTTTGCAATGGCGGGGCCTGTCTCGCCCTTGAACTTCTCCTGATTGCCGCCGCCGCCCATGAACCCGGCATGTACCGGAGCGCACGCCCGGATAAAGCCTTCCGCTGCAAGCTCATGGATCCGGTCAATCGGGAACATGCAGTTGATGTCTTTATTGACGTCACTGTTATCATATCCGCCGTGAGAAACCATCAGAAAATCAGACGGTGTTGTGTTCTCTATCTTCCTCCATGTGAAGTCGCCGGCAAGGTTGAACCTCTCCTGATCCTTCTTGTGGACGCCTGCCGCTGTCGCAAGAGCAATGGACATATCCTTAAGCTCTTTCGTCACGGGAGCCCATACCATCGGCGGAGTGATAGGAACGAATATCTCAGATTGTAAGCCTTTTACAACTGTTAAACTCATTTTTAAACCTCCTTATTATCATCCAAATGTGTGCGCATCTCTTCTTGTCTGCGCCGTTCTTTTTCTATATTGCTGACATATTTCTCATTTACCTGGGGGCCGAGCTGTTCGGGGAAGCTCATGTTCCAGCCAAATTCCTGCCCTACCTTCGGCTCCGTGTCGCAGATGAACATCCGCTTCGGCGCTTTGAAAAACCCTAACCGGCCTTTCAGGTCAACGCTTATGCTGCAGTCATCCACAGCCACCACGACGCCTTCCATATAAATGATCCTGTCGCCATACTTCAAACGCTCGTTATTCATCCGACGCTGCCTGAATTACTGATTCTCGTATTTGTCCTTGCGCTTCTGGCTCATCGGGATCGCCTGTTCATTGTCAACAAGGTCAATCTTCTTGCCATACGCACTCTCGATCAGCTCGACATTCGTAGACTTCACATTTGGATTCCACTTCTTCTCCGCAGCCTTTACTTCCTCGCCCGCCATAGCGTTCTTCAACATAGCAAGCGCACGCACCGCATCCTCCGGACAAAGGGTATTGTTCCCAAGAACCTCGTTCTCAATACCTGCCTCAGACTTGTTGTTATCAACCATATACTGCATATACTTGTTGCCGACAACCAGCGCGCCCTGTACTGCACAATAAGACATACCGACTACCGGGATCCCTCTCATACCGATCTGCTCAATGTGGCTCGCAAAGTCGATATGGTTGTTGCCGAAGCCCTCAGTGGTAACGAAAGCGCCGTCCGCATCCATCATCTCTACGGTATGTCCTACACGGCGGGACACATAGAACTTCTCAGCATTGATCTGCGGAGAGCCCACGAATACAACGCCGCAGAGGTCAACCTCCGGATCATGGAGCGTTTCCAGGATCAATGGCTCCCTCCAGTAATGTCTGGACATTTCTTTGGAAGCAGGCCCGATGCAGGTAAGCGCGTGGATACATCCGTCAAGAACCTCAAGCGGCGACGCGCAGACCGGAACATTGCCGAGGTCTACGTTTGCCCTTGCGCCCAGGATCCCAACCGGCTCTACCGGGAGGATAAAGTTGTCATGCATGGCTCCCTGTCCCATGATCTCCTTGACAATAACAACCTTCTTCTTGCCCGGGCGGCGGATGGACTTAAGCTCCTGGGTATCCACGACAAGGCTCTCATCCAGCTTCTTCATGACCTCGCGGATCTCCTGCGTGATGATATCAAACGCAGTATGCGCGGCCATAGGCCCGCGGCGCTCCATATTGGTCTTTGCCTGGACAACGATATTTCCCTTGATGAAAATCTCGCCTTTATCCGGGCATCCCGGACGGCCCCACATAATGTTTTCATCCAGATATCCCTCGGATGAACCGAACTCGCCGATCTGCACTCCGCCTTCATCAACACCCGTCAGCATCATAACAACGCCGTCCAGCACTCTTGTCACGCCCTCGCCGAGGATCGCGTCGCCCTCCTTCGTGGCGATTGGCTGGACGTCCATGATCGTCTCGGAGTAGGTGTGATACTTGTCAGGCGTGATGATCTCCAGATGGAAATCCTTCACCAGCTCCTGGTCCGCGATTACATCTGCCTCGATGCCCTCGCGGATATAAAGAGTCGTTCCTTCAATCTTCGTCTCCGGCCCTCTCTGGACCTCCGTAATGTTGAAATGCTTCCTTGTCAGGGTTCCGACTACCTTCTCCTCCTGTGCCTCCGGCGCCGCCGCTCCCGCTACAGCCGCCGCTCCCGCAACGGGCGCTTCCGCCGTTGCCGCGCCGCCAAGCGCTCCGACCGGAATCTGCAGGTCGATGTCCTTGCCCTCTCCGATGTGAATCTTAAGCATTCCCCCTGCCACCGGCGCTATCGGCGATACCGGCGGCGCTGGCGGTACCGGCGCTTCGGCCTCCTCCTGCGAAGCCTCCTCTGCCGGTGCGCTCTTCGGTTTTACCCCGTCAAGCACGTCCGCCGTCAACGGGCTAAGAGAATCACATGTTTTCGTGAGCTTTGCCCCCAATACCTCCTCGATGGTCAGGCATCCGTCAAGAGTTAATAACCCTGAGTCCACCAGATCGTCAAAGATCGCCGGGTCTTCCAGATTGGAAGGCTCGATGGTAATGCCAGCCTCGGCTCTGCAGCACAATACCGCAGGATCGTGAGCATGCTCTTTCGCTGTTTCAGCAGTGATTGACATATTGTTTCCCTCCTTGTTTGATTTGCTTGTTATATATACAGTCTCCCCCGGCACAAGAAAAAATTCTTTCGGGCAGAAAATCGGGGCTTTCCGCCCTGCCGTCCGGAGACAGTAATACCGCCTGGTACGAGAAATATATTAAAAATCAATATCCTGGCTGACCTGCTTGGAGACCTTCAGCGTCCTGTATAACGGATGGCCGATAGTCCTCATCACATGGTCAGTCTGATGGAACACCTTAAGGCCCATCTTCGGCCCGGACGCCATAACCGTGTTCGAGCAGTCTGAGCAGTTGCCGATCAGGATATACTCGCACTTATCCTTCTTAAACTGCAGATTGTTCTTCACCTGTCCCGGACAGTTGCCCGGACGCAGGCACTTAAGCGGCGCGCCCGGCTTATTCTCGATCGCCTGTTTGCACCTGCACACAGATATGACATTCCCATTCATCTTCGAAGCGATCTCGCGCATACGGTCCTCACTGCCGCCACAGGCACATACCAGGATTCCCATGTCCGCGCCGTGCAGATCCGGAAATTCCACTGTAACAAGAATCGCGCCCGTCGTCTTCGTGATCGGCGCGTCCAGCTCCGTAGACTTGCCCGTAAATGCCCCGCCCATGATGATCTCTCCGTACTTCCCGTCGATCCCGCCGGCTTTCTCAATCAGCTCGCCGACGCTTACGCCGATCGGAACATCCATGAACACATGCGCCTCGTTGCCGCCGTTTAACTTGCCGCGCACCGTCAGGTTCTTCGAGATCAAAGGCTTCTTCTCCTCAATCGCTTCCGCAATCTTCGCCGCAGTCTCAAGGTTGACCACGATGGACTTCGCTGCGGACGGAAGCTGTGTGGTCGTAAGGTTCACGCCAAGACATTCGCGGATGACCGCGCGCTCCTCCCCCATCGGATAGATATCCGGGAGCAGGTGCATGGAGATTGCCGCCTCATTCTCCAGCGCCTTCTGAAGCGTCTTGACCGCCTTCTGGTTCTTCTTCTTGATCGCGAAAATCGCTTTCTGGGCGTGCGTGATCTCCATACAGTACTTCACGCCGCGGATGATCTTATCGCACTCCTCCTCAAGCTGCCGGATATTGTGCGCAAGCCCCGGCTCGCACTCGGACGCGTTGATCAGGATATAGCCGCAGTCCAGCTTGAAGCCCTCCGGAAGCTCCGGGTTGATCTCCGGATCCAGCTCGCCCATCTCCGTCTCCTCAAGATTGATATTCAGCTTCACTCCCGTCGGGAAGCCTGCGCCACCCAATCCGACGATGCCCGCCGC
>CAZFSW010000130.1:0-4322 GCA_964521655.1 uncultured Dorea sp. | reverse complement strand
AGCGGACGGTCCTGAAGCGGGAGGCGCGCGTGGTGGAGACTTCTCTTGGCGCGGTCCGTGTAAAGGTGTGCGGCACAGGAGACGGAAGCCGCATCTACCCGGAGTATGAGAGCATTTCCGCAATTTGCCGGGAGAAAGGGCTCTCTTATCAGGAAGCATGGAAGAGGGTGTGCCTTGAGATATGGTAGAAAATGGCGTGCGGCGCCGCGAAGCTGGGTTATGCTTCCTCCTCTTCCATAAACCGCATCCCGGCGACGCTTGTTACCGGGAGGGAGAAGATGACGGCCCCTGCGGGGGTTCCCGGTCCCGCCTGCCTCATGATCGCCTGCATGATGGACTGTTTCTGCGGGGCGCGAACCACGATCAATATCAGCTCTTTTTCTTCGGCAAGAGAGATGCCGAAGAATTTTTTTGCGTGCTCCATGCCGGTCCCTTTGGCGTGGAGCACCGTGCCGCCCGGCGCGTTGGCGCTTCTTGCCGCGTCCATGATGGCTTCAATATTTCCTCCGTTTGCGATGGTGACGAGAAGCTCATATTCTGTATTCTTCAAGGTGCTTTCCTCCTTTAATGCTATGGCCTGGTCCGCCGTGAGATATTGCAGGGTTTTCTTGCCGCCGATGCTGCTAAACGGGATAAGAAATGCGATCCCCCTGCCGGGAATATCAATTCTTAACTGGTGGTAGAGGGCTTTTCGGATCTTATCCCATGTAGCAGACGAGACAAAGGCGAAATAAACCTGCTTCTGTGCAGCCTCCAGGCCGAGATAACTTAGCACCGCGCTGTTTGCAGTTCCTGTTGCCAGAAGCGAGAGCGTCACATGGAGGCTGTAGTCCTTAAACAACGCGGTGAAATCGTGCCGCATCCCCCGGTTGGTGATAATCCCCATCATATAGAGATCGTTCATAATGAGATTCCTCCTGTATTATAATTCGATGATTTCATCATCCGCAAGGGCGTCCAGATAGGAGAGCAGGGCAGTCTCGGACAATTTCTCCCGCGCCGACCAAAGTCTGTAGATGGCTCCAAGGATCTGGATGGTGATCAACGGCGTCATGGCGACCATCGCCACGATCCCGAACGCGTCCTGCACGATATCTCCACCGACCGCCTGACACGCGCCCATCGCAAAGGGCAGAAGAAATGTAGCAGTCATCGGCCCGGAGGCGACGCCGCCGGAGTCAAACGCAATGGCGGTAAAGATTTTCGGCACAAAGAACGACAGGCAGATGGCGATGACATATCCCGGCACAATGAACCAGAGGATGGAGATGCCGGTCAGTACCCGGATCATGGCAAGCCCCACGGAGACAGCGACGCCGAGGGAGAGGCTTAAGCCCATTGCGTTTCCGGAGATAGCGCCAGAGGTGATCTCTTCCACCTGCTCCATCAGTACATATACAGCAGGCTCCGCTTTTACGATAAAAAAACCGATCAACATCCCCACGGGGATGATTATGTAGCGGTACGGAAGCTCTGCCAGCATCTGGCCCAGATAGTTTCCGGCGGGCATGAAGCCGACATTTACGCCGGTCAGAAAGAGCACGAGACCAACGTAAGTGTAGGAGATCCCGACCCCGATCTTCAGCAGGGTCTTTTTCTTGAGTTTTAGGGAAACAACCTGAAATATTAAAAAAAATAAAATAATCGGCAAAAGCGAGATGGCAATTTCCCGTATATATTCGGGGAAGCCATGCGCAAAATAGCTCCACAGCTCAAGGGAATCCCCGATGACCGGGAGCGCGTCCGGAGTGTAGCCGGTTTCCTGCGGGTGGTAGAGTATGCCGAGAAGGAGTACGGCGAGGATCGGGCCGATGGAGCACAGCGAGATCAGGCCAAAGCTGTCGTCCTCCGCGTGCTTGTCGCTTCGCACGGCGGAGAAGCCGACACCGAGCGCCATGATAAACGGCACAGTCATAGGTCCTGTGGTCACACCGCCGGAGTCAAATGCCACAGCAAGAAAATTCTCCGGCACACAGGACGCAAGGCCGAACACAACCATATAGAACAGGATCAGAAGTGGAGCCAGAGCCCGGGAAAACAGCATACGCAGCATGGCGACGGCAAGGAAGAGCCCGACGCCGGACGCGACGGACAGGATCAGTATTTGATTCGGGATAGACGGCACCTGCCCGGCAAGCACCTGTAAGTCAGGCTCCGAGACGGTAATGACGAATCCGAGGAAAAAGCACAGAAGAAGCACCACGGGAAGTCTGCGAGAGTCCGCCATCCTTGTCCCCACGCGTTCTCCCATAGGAATCATGGCAAGCTCCGCGCCCAGCGTAAAGAACATCATGCCGACGACGAGAAGGACCGCGCCGAATAAGAACAGAAGCAGGATACTCGGCGGAACCGGGGCAATCGTGAAGCTTAGCACAAGCACGATGCCGATGATGGGAAGGACGGCCTTCAACGCCTCCTCAAGTTTTTCCGTGAGCTTTGTCTGGTATAAATTCATGCAGTGAACCAATCCTTCTGGTAATAATGTCCTTAGTTTAGCATATTTGAAGAAAACAGGCAAGAAGAGAGAGGGCCGGCGCTGCCGTGCCGGCCCGTTGAAGAGGGATGAAAATCTATCTAAACTTAGCTTGTTGTTTGGCGAAGCACGGTAATCATGCCAATGCCAGTAGTGATAAGCACGACCACCGCCTTCTGTATTTGTTAAGGCTATTATAAAGGGCAAATGTGAATCAGGTGTGACAAGAACTAGAAATGTTTATAAAGTTTCTTAAGAAAATAGGAACATTCTCTTGCAAAAATGTATGATATCTGTAAAAACAAAGGAAAACGCAGCGGGAGGGATTTGAACCCCCGGAGCCTTGCGGCTCGCCCGCTTTCGAGGCGGGTGCCTTAAGCCAACTCGACCACCGCTGCATGCGAATGCATTATAGCACACAAACAGGAAGAGTTGCAATAGCGAATATTGAATGAAATCATTTATTCTGCCTATACTATGAACGAGGTTAGCTTGCGGAGGATTTGCTTTGAAGACATTTGAAGAATTATATCAGGATATTTTAAATAAGAAGAAACTGCCCGATGAGCGCGCTTCGGGCGACTATGACCCGGTACATCTGGACTGTCTGATCCGACCGGAGAAGTATGCGCCTGTGATCCGGGTGAGGGACTGCGGGGAGTGCGCCTATGACCGGGCGTGCAGGAATAGCTGCATATTCGACGCGATAGAGGAGGACGGGGAGGGGAAGCTTACGATCAACCCTAGGCTGTGCGTCGGCTGCGAGGCGTGCATAGAGGCGTGTAAGGACGGAAACCTGACGGCGTGCAGGGACGTCCTTCCAGCCATGAAAGCGGTCAGGGAGGCAAAGGGGCCCGCGTACATTCTGGTTGCCCCGGCCTTTTTCGGGCAGTTTGGCGGGGCAGTCACGCCGGGGAAGCTGCGGACGGCGTTTAAGGCGCTCGGATTTACCGGCATGGTAGAGGTGGCATTATTCGCTGATATCCTGACGCTGAAGGAGGCGCTGGAGTTTGACCGGTCTGTGCAGCGGGTGGGGGATTACCAGCTTACTAGCTGTTGCTGCCCGGTGTGGATCGCGATGATACGGAGGATTTATCATGAGCTTGCGCCCCACGTGCCGGGGGCAGTTTCCCCGATGATTGCCTGTGGGCGCATGATCAAGCACATCCATCCCGACGCGGTCACAGTGTTTGCTGGGCCGTGCCTTGCCAAGAAAAAGGAAGCAAGGGAGCCGGATATTGCGGACGCGGTGGATTATGTGCTGACCTTTCAGGAGGTGCTGGACATTTTCAGGGCGGCGGATATCCATCCGGAAGAATTAGAGGATGATGAGAAAAACCATGCCTCGGCTGCCGGGAGGCTCTATGCGAGGGCTGGCGGGGTAAGCCGCGCGGTCTCCGGGATGGTGGAGCAATTGCGGCCGGGGCGGGATATTTCCATTATCGCGGAACAAGCGAACGGGACGAAAGAGTGTATGCAGATGATACAGCGGATTAAAGCGAAAGAAACGAACGCCAATTTTTTCGAGGGAATGGGCTGTGTGGGCGGCTGTGTGGGCGGGCCGAAGGCGGTTCTTGACAAAGAGGAGGGGAAGAGGTATGTCGATGAGTATGCCAGGAGCGCAAACTGGCAGACGCCACTGGAGAATCCGTATGTACGGAAGTTTCTTGAAGAACTGGGGCTTAACACGGTGGAGGGGCTTCTCGAAGAAGATAGCCTGCTGACGCGGGATTTTAGGGAGGAAAGCTGACAGGCGGCGCAACTTACATCAATGAGCTGCGCCGTCAGTCCGGCATGAAAGTTCATCATATTTACAGCGTATCAATAAACCTCATAAACGCCTCTCTGC
>CAZFSW010000129.1:1381-4333 GCA_964521655.1 uncultured Dorea sp. | reverse complement strand
CGAAGGGCTTCATCCCCTGTATCGCGCAGGGCGGCCCCGGTTCCGTCTATCCGAATATCTACCAGTGGCTTGTAGATGCGATCGACGAGTACAGCATTGAGAAGATGGGCGTGCAAAAAGAAGAGATCACGCGGCTCCCGCTGCAGATCATGTTCTGAAACATCGCCCGCATAAAGCAAGGCAGACCGGATAGGAAAAAACAGTGAAAAAGGCTATCAGGATGATATAATATTTCATAATAATGTTTGCTTTTTGGAAAAAAATGCTTTATTATAAACATAGCTGCGGGTTAGCGGCAAAGAAAATACAATAACCCTTATTTTCTCCCCTTATATGACGGATCGGACCCCTTAATTCCTTGATCCGCCAGCCGTTAATAAGCAGTCATTTATAACCTATAACCTTTTTCATGAGCCGGGCAGTTGGGAACTCTCCAAGTGCCCGGCTCTTTTATCTTCACAGGAAACACGCCGGACACTGTTACATCTGACTCATCAGGTTGACCATCTCGATCGCGGACAGGGCGCAGTCATATCCCTTATTTCCCGACTTGCTCCCGGCGCGGGCGATCGCCTGCTCGATATTCTCCGTAGTGAGGATCCCGAACAGCACCGGGATCCCTGTGGCGATCCCCACCTGTGCGATTCCCTTCGACACTTCATTACACACATAGTCATAGTGTGAGGTGTCGCCCCGGATGACCGCGCCCACGCAGATAACCGCGTCGTATCTGCCCGATTTTGCCATCTTCTGCGCCACGACCGGGATCTCGAACGCGCCCGGCACCCATGCCGCCGTGATATTTTCCTCCTCTACGCCGTGGCGCACCAGTCCATCCACCGCGCCGCCAAGCAGCTTATTTACAATGATTTCATTAAATCTGGACGCGACGATGCCGATCCGCATCCCTTCCGGCGCGACTACCTTTCCTTCTAATAGCTGGATCTGTTTCACCTTGCATTTCCTCCTTCATTTAAGATTTCTTTAAATATGTGTCCCATTTTTGCCTGTTTTGTCCGCATATAAAATTCATCGTATTTCTGCGGCATGATCTCAATCGGCACTCTTTCCCGGATCTCCAGCCCGAAATCCCGGATCCCGTACACCTTGTCCGGGTTGTTCGTAAGCAGGCGCAGCGACTTTGCGCCCAGGTCTGCCAAAATCTGTGCGCCGACCCAGTATTCCCGCAGATCCGGCGCAAAACCGAGCTTGATATTCGCCTCCACCGTGTCCATGCCCTGCTCCTGAAGCTCGTATGCCTTTAATTTATTAATCAGTCCGATCCCGCGCCCCTCCTGACGCATATAGAGGACGATCCCCCGACCCTCTGCTTCCACCTGGCGCATCGCGGACTGGAGCTGGCTTCCGCAGTCACAGCGAAGCGACCCGAACGTGTCCCCGGTCAGGCACTCCGAATGCACGCGGCAGAGCACGTCTTCGCCGTCACCAATCTCTCCCTTCACAAGCGCCACATGATGCTCCCCCGTAATGTCATTTACATATCCGTAAATGCGGAAATGTCCGTACCTCGTAGGCAGATCAGCACACGCCTCGCGCACGACATGCTTCTCGTGGATGCGGCAGTGATCCTGCAGCTCCTTAATGGTGATAAATACAAGGCCGTATTGTTTCGCGAGCTTATGCAGGTTCGCAGTCCGCATCATCGTGCCGTCCTCCTCCATGACCTCGCAGCAGACGCCGCAGTCCTTAAGTCCCGCAAGCCGCATCAGGTCTACCGTCGCCTCCGTATGCCCGCCCCTTGTGAGCACTCCCCCGCGTCTTGCCACAAGCGGAAACACATGCCCCGGTCGCCGCAGGTCGGCCGGTTTCGTCCGCTCGTCCACGCATTTCATCATCGTATAGGAACGCTCCGCCGCCGAGATCCCTGTCGCCGTGTCCACATGATCCACGGAAACGGTAAACGCTGTGCTGTGGTTGTCTGTATTCTCCGACACCATCTGCGCAAGCCCGAGCCTCCCCGCGAGCCTGGCGCTCATAGGCGTACAGATCAGGCCTTTCGCGTGGCACGCCATAAAATTGATATTTTCCTGTGTGGCAAACTGCGCCGCGCAGATCATATCGCCCTCGTTCTCCCGCTCCGGGTCGTCAGTCGCAAGGATGATCCGCCCCTGCTTAAGCGCTTCCAGCGCTTCCCCAATGGTGTTATAGTGGTACTTCATTGTCTTACCCCTCCCCTGTGATGATGGCAAATGATAATCATACCTTTCTCTTGCTTAAACTAGATTCCACATTCTTCTAAAAACCGCATGGTCAGTGTACTTTTTTGTGTACTCCCCGGTATCTTCTCCGGCGGCCTCCCGGCGATCCCTAACAATTTTTCCACATATTTTCCCACAATATCGTTTTCCAGATTGACGATATCGCCCGGCTGTTTTTTCAGAAGCGTCGTCTCTTCCCCCGTGTGGGGGATGACCGACACCTGAAATGTGCCGTCCTGCACCGCCGCTGCGGTGAGGCTGATTCCGTCGATGCAGATGGAGCCCTTCTCCACAATCAGGCGCATAATCTCCGGCGGCGCGGCAACCGTGACCCACACAGCGTTTTCCTCCCTTCTTAACAAGCGGATCGTCCCCGTGCCGTCGATATGGCCGCTCACCATGTGGCCGCCAAACCTTCCATCCGCTGCCATCGCCCGCTCCAGATTCACGCAGCTTCCGCTTTCAAGCACGGCGATGCTGCTTCTGCGCACCGTCTCCGCCATGACGTCCGCAGTAAACATATCCTTTAGAACAGCGGTCACGGTGAGGCAGATCCCATTGACCGCGATGCTGTCCCCGGCCATCGTTCCCTCCAGCACCTTCTTCGCCCCGATCCCCAGCTCACCGGAGCTGCCCCGCAGCGAGATGTACCGGATCCTTCCGATTTCTTCCACAATTCCTGTAAACATTTCCTCTCCTTTCAACCTGCTTCCTCTGCCGCCGCGTAACCGAG
>CAZFSW010000129.1:0-1281 GCA_964521655.1 uncultured Dorea sp. | reverse complement strand
CAGAATATCCTCCTCGATCCTCTTCATTTGCTTCAGTTCCAGTCCATATGCCTGCGCCGGAAGCTCCACCCCGGTTCCCGCGACCGGGGGCTTCGCCTGAGCCCCTCCAAAGAGCTTGGGGGCGATAAATACCTTAACCTCCTGCACGATCCCCGCCCTAAGCGCGCCTTCATTCAGCTCTCCCCCACCCTCCAGGAGGATGCTGTCGATCCCAAGCCCTCCCAGATATTCCATCAGCTTTCTTAAATCAACCTTCCTTCCCGCACCTGGAAAACCTGTATCTGAAAGGCAGGTTTCCGGCAGGCAGGCCACCTCCACGCCGCATTCCTCCAGCCTCTGCGCGGCCTCCTCCTCTCTCACGGCGCACGCTGCGATCGTCCTTTGTTCCTTCGCCGTCCTGCATATCTGGCTGTCCGGCGGGAGACGGAGCCTGCTGTCACAGATGATCCGCACGGGAGCTCTCCTGCCGGGAAGCCGCACATTTAACATCGGGTCGTCGGCAAGCACCGTCCCGATCCCCACCATGATTCCCATGCAGCCGCTTCGCATATGCTGTACCTCCAGCCTTGCCGCCCTGCCTGTGACCCACTTTGACGCGCCGGTCCTCGTGGCGATCTTCCCATCCGCTGTCATCGCGTATTTCATCACCACATAGGGGGTCTTTGCCGTAATATAATGGAAAAATACCGGATTCAGGCGGTCGCATTCCTCGCGCATAAAGTCCTCCTCCACCCGCACTCCCGCATCCCTTAATATTTTCACTCCCCGTCCCGCCACTTTGGGATTCGGGTCCCTGGAGCCGATCACGACCCGCCCGATCCCCTGCTCTAAGATCGCCACTGTACACGGCGGCGTCTTCCCATAGTGGCAGCAGGGCTCCAGCGTGACATACAAGGCCGCGCCCTTTGCAGGTTCCGTCAGGCTCTTGAGCGCGTTCCTCTCCGCATGGGGCTCCCCGTAACGCTCGTGGAAGCCCTCCCCGATGATCCTGCCATTCTTTACGATCACAGCCCCCACTAGCGGATTGGGGTTCACCCAGCCCCTGCCCCGCTTCGCCAATTCGATGGCGCGAAGCATATAGCCGCGGTCTGTCCGGTCTGTCATCTGTGCCATGCTTACACCTCTTTTCTGCGCGCTTTCCACATAACAAAAAGCCCTGAAAGGACAAGTCCATCCAGAGCATAAATACGGCAGATTCTGCCGTGCCTTACATCTTCTTCCATCCAGACTATACTGTCGGCCCCGGAATCTCACCGGATCATGCCTTACGGCTCGCGGGCT
>CAZFSW010000128.1:0-4345 GCA_964521655.1 uncultured Dorea sp. | reverse complement strand
GCCATATTCTTTGATATATGCAGCATTGTTGACAATGAAAATGCCTATATCGCCATGCCTCAATTTCATCTTCTGCGATATGAGGGCGATTTCTCCGTCCTTGTAATCAGGCTCCATCGAGTTTCCGGAAACTTTGATTGCGTAATCTATCTTTCTGTTTTCAGGTGTATCAGGTATGGCAATCTGGTCGGTGATTTCATTCCCTAGAATGAAGACCCCGCTACCTGCCGACGCGCTGTGAAAATATTCTATCATGCGGCCAGTCAATATGGATTTCGGCTGGAATTCTATAATGGAAGCTGGCTGGCGTTCCAATGCGGAAATGCGGTCAGCTTGTTCGGAGGCCGCAGCGGAGCGGTCTGACTCGTGCCTCAAAACGCTATCGACAAACTCCTTGCCGGAATCATCAAGGGAGCGATATTTTTCCATCATTTCAATTTCATTGATATTAAGCAGGAGACTTCCGTCTTCATTATATCCATCATATCCAAAAGTAGAAAAAATGTCGTTTACCTTATATAGTTTACAGAGTTTTAGTAGTATATCGGCAGATGGCTCTGCCCTGCCAGTTTCCCATGCACTAAATGTAGACTGCCGTATTCCGAGCATTTCATAAACATCTTTTTGACTATACCCTGCTTTTATACGCAATTCCTTTAATACATCGGAAAAATTCTTTTTCAATCACTCCACCTTCTTGTATTTGACATTATAGCATATAAATTTGTCGAGGCAACAAAAAAACAAAAAATTTGTTAAAAGTGCTTGACAGGCAAAAAAATAGTATTATAGTCTAGTCATCATAACAAATATTTTGCTATTTTTAGAAGAAGGAACAGTTTCAATAGGAGGTGAGATTTTTTGAGCATAGAAGATAGGATTTCCCAATGTATAGAAGATAGGGGTGTTCCTATGGCCGGGCCTATGAGCTGCAGTACCGCAATGCTGACGACAAGGATAGATCGGTGATCAGCAATGTTTTCGAGACGTTTGTGTGCTATGGGCTGGATATAGAGCGGACACCGCTGTTTGCTGTGAGGTATCCGCGTTACCGGGTCGGCATGGAGGAAGAGGTTGTGGTATCCGTCTATACGGACGAGGAGATCATCACTTACAAGCCATGCACGATGGCGGCATTGAGATTGGAGAAAGACAGCCGGGAGCCGCATTGCTGGGGAGAGGTTCTGGTTACGGAGTATAATCAAGGCCCCTACGTGGCCTGGATGTCCCAGGTTTATCCTGTTTCCGCTGAAAATATGTACGCGACGATTGCCAATGCTATCCAATGGTCCAGTAATGAGGATTATTTTACGCTTATAGAGACATTTGGGGCCACAGAATTTAACACATGGATGGCAGAGCTTGGATGTAAAAATACCGTGATAGAAGACGAGTGGTTTCCGTCTACAAATGCGCGGGATTTTGCAATTTTGTGGAACAATATATATGAAGGCTTTTCGTCCGGCGCAATTTCTTCGGATATCCAAAGCCTTTATACGGAAACAGTGCAGTCTGCCCTTTATGAATCGCTGGGGGAAAAATACACGGTATATTCAAAGGCCGGATGGATCGGCGAGGAGAGCGGGACATACTGGAACAACAGACGGAAACACTGGATCAGGTGCATACAGGCCTTATCTTATAGAGATGCAGCAAGAAAAATAGCGGAATTTTTTAAGATTTTTTAATTTTCTGCTTGCTTTTTGGAGTTTCCTATATTATACTAGAGAGCGTAGAGAGGACACTTTCTACAACCCCTTATTAATTATTTATACTCCCCTCAAAAGACCGATGGCTCCCCCATCGGTCTTTTACCATTTTCTACCTGTGCAGTCTGGCGTACCCTGCCAGCGCTGCGTGAATCTCATCTTCGCCGGAACAGAAGCTGATACACGATGACAATCACCGCAACCGGTATGATCAGCGGCGCTATAAGGCTTATAATCCCGCTGACTACCGCGCCTATGACCATGATCACGCCAATCACGCCCAGGATCATCAGTATCCTTCTCCACCATACGCCGCCAGAGCCGTAACCCCTGTATGGCGTGCCGGAATCTCCCTGCCGCCCGTCATAGGCGCTTTCGCCTCCTGCAGATCCATAACTTTCCCCGAAGCCGGGTTCCACCGTGTTCTTCCCCTCCACAGAATCAATCACGGTCTGCGCAAGCACCCACGGATCGCCCAGTTCTTCGATGACCTCTTCCTCTGTCCTTCCCTTGCTGACCTCGCCGCTGATATAATTGCTGTAATAATTGACATTCTCCTGTATCACCGACCCGCTTAAGTCGTTGCCAAGCGCGGCGCGCAGCTTTTCTAAAAATTCACCTTTCGTCATGGATGCCCTCCTGATTGCTTCTGTGTAAGTGCTTCTATATATAATGCAGCTCTGTAAAAAATAACTCTGAGTTTAGAATAACACATTCTCATGTGCATTCCAAGCCCAGAGCCATTAAGATTTTCCTAAGTTTTCTTTTTCTTTCCTTGACTGTGCCGCAGGCTACACCTCGAAAATCAGATCGCCATAAGATGGCATCGGCCACGCCTCTTTATCCACGATCATCTCCAGTTTATCCACCGGCGCGCGCAGCGCCGCCATCGCCGGTACGACCTCGAAGTGATAAAACCGCGCCTGTTCCTCGCCCTCTGCCATCGCGCAGGCTTTTTCTTCGATTCCCTTCAAAGCTTCTAATGACTGCTTCATCTCGCCAAGAAGCGCCGTCACCTCCGCGAGCATATCCGACTGCACAGCAGCGTCCGCCCCTGCTTCCTTCACTGCGATCACGGTATCTGCAAGGGATTTTGTGTATTTCACCACCGCCGGGATAAACTGCTTGCTCGCCATGTCGATCATTGTCCGCGCCTCGATGTTGATTGCTTTCGAGTAATTCTCATACTTAATTTCCGCGCGGGACTTTAGTTCTGCCTTTGTAAATACCTTGAATTTCTCGAACATCGCTACGGATTTCTCTGACGTGAGCGCCGGGATTGCCTCCACCATCGAGCGCAGGTTTGGAAGCCCGCGCCTCTTGGCCTCCTGTATCCACTCATCTGAATAACCGTTCCCGTTGAATACGATGCGCTGATGCTCTGACGCATATTTTTTGATAAGGTCGTGGAGCGCAAGCTCGAAATCATCCGCATTTTCCAGGATGTCGCACGCCTCCGCGAACGCTTCCGCCACGATGGTGTTCAGCACCACGTTCGGCCCCGCGATCGAATCTCTGGAGCCTACCATGCGGAACTCGAATTTATTTCCAGTAAATGCAAACGGCGACGTCCGGTTCCTGTCTGTCGCGTCTTTTGCGAGATCCGGCAGCGTCCGCACGCCTGTCTCAAGCTTCCCGCCCTTGATGCTGTGCGTCGCGTTCCCTGTGCTGATCAACTGCTCCAGCACATCCTCAAGCTGCTCGCCCAGGAATATGGAGATGATCGCCGGAGGAGCCTCATTCGCGCCCAGCCTGTGGTCATTTCCGGGATCGGACGCCGATTCGCGCAGAAGATCCGCATGGACGTCCACCGCTTTCAGGATGCAGGTGAGCACGAGCAAAAACTGCATATTCTCATGGGGCGTCCTGCCCGGGTCAAGCAGGTTCTTGCCATCGTCCGTGGTCAGCGACCAGTTATTGTGTTTGCCGGAGCCATTGACGCCCGCGAAAGGCTTCTCGTGAAGCAGGCACTTCATCCCGTGCTGGCATGCCACTCTCTTTAACGTCTGCATAACAATGTGATTGTGGTCAACCGCCACATTTGCCTCGGCATAGATAGTCGCAAGCTCATGCTGCGCCGGGGCGACCTCATTGTGCTGTGTCTTTGCGGACACGCCGACCTTCCAGAGCTCCTCGTTGACGTCCTTCATAAATCCGGCGATGCGCTGGCGGATCGTCCCGAAGTAGTGGTCGTCTAGCTCCTGCCCCTTTGGAGGCATCGCGCCGAAAAGTGTGCGCCCTGTGTATATGAGATCTTTCCTCTCCATGAATTTCTTCGCGTCCACAAGGAAATATTCCTGCTCCGGCCCTACGGACGGCGTTACTTTCTTCGACGTTGTATTCCCAAACAGCCGGATCAGCCTTAAGGACTGCTCATTGATTGCCTCCATAGAGCGAAGGAGCGGCGTCTTCTGGTCGAGCGCCTCCCCCGTGTAGGAGCAAAATGCCGTAGGGATGCACAGCGTCGCCCCCGCCGCGTCATGTCTTACGAATGCCGGAGATGTGCAGTCCCACGCCGTGTACCCTCTCGCCTCGAACGTGGCGCGAAGTCCCCCTGACGGAAATGAGGACGCATCCGGCTCTCCCTTGATGAGCTCCTTGCCTGAAAAGCTCATCAGCACCTTGCCGCTGGGAAG
>CAZFSW010000127.1:0-4349 GCA_964521655.1 uncultured Dorea sp. | reverse complement strand
CATTTTATGAAAAGAGGAGATATATGCTATCAAAGCTCAGTGTCAGGAAGCCTTATACGGTTGTTGTGGGAATTGTGCTGATTATCATTCTGGGGGTTGTGTCGTTTACAAATATGACGGTTGACCTGCTCCCCAGCATGAACCTGCCCTACGCGCTGGTCATGACGACCTATCCGGGCGCCAGCCCCGAGGAGGTGGAAGAGGTCGTGACGAAGCCGGTGGAGCAGACGATGGCGACGGTGAGCAACATTAAGGATATCCAGTCGGTTTCCAGTGAGAATGCCTCTACTGTGATTCTCGAATTTGACCAGACTGCGAATATGGATTCGGTCACGATCGAGATGAGGGAAAATCTTGACCAGATCAGCGGCTACTGGCCGGAGGACGTGGGCAGCCCGCTGATTATGAAGCTGAACCCGGATATGATGCCCGTCCTGATCACCGCAGTCAGCGCAAAGGGCGATGACGCCTCGGAGGTGAGCCGTATCATTGAGGAGGAGGTCGTGCCGGAGGTGGAGAGCGTGGAGGGCGTTGCTTCGGTCACGACCACGGGGAGCATTGAAGAGACAGTAGAGATCACGCTCAATGACGATAAGGTAAATGCGTTAAGCGACGACATCAAGGCGGAGATGGAAGCGCAGATGAATGAGGCGAGGGCGGCTCTTGACGAGGCGAAGGCACAGGTGGAGAGCGGGAAGAACCAGCTCGAGTCGGGGAAAGCGCAGGCCTCGCAAGGCATGGCGCAGGCAGAGTCGCAGGTATCGGTAAAGAGCGAGGAGCTAAAACAGGCGCAGCTGGAGATTACAGAGAAGATGGCGGAGCTGAATGTGTCAGAGACGCAGATCTCACAGTCCCTCGCCACAGTACAGGCGGGCAAGCAGACGGCACAGGCAAAGCTTACGGAGCTGGAAAGCGCGAAAACACAGTATGATGCGGCACAGGCGCGGATAACAGAGTTGGAAGCGAAAGTTACAGATGGGACTATCACGCAGGAAGAGCAGGCGGAATTAGCGACGCTTCAGGCGACGGTAGCGGCGATGAAGGAGACAATGGATAATTATGACGCTACCAAAGCCTCCTTAGAGTCCACCATCGCTGAGCTTAACGAACAGGAGACGCAGCTTACACAGTCGCAGGCGCAGCTTAGCGCCGGAAAGCAGCAGTTGGAGTCCATGCAGGAGCAGGTCAACAGTGGCGCGCTTACGCTTGCCGAAGCGAGAGGGCAGCTTGCGTCCGCGCAGCTGGAGGCGGCGGCAGAGCTTGGGGAGGCGGCGGCGCAGCTTTCATCTGGCGAGGCCGCTTTGCAGATGCAGGAGACACAGTTAGAAACCGCCGAGTCGGAGGCAGATTCTTCCGTGGATGTGGGGAGCATGCTGTCAACAGATACGGTCAAGACCATCCTCGCCGCCCAGAATTTCAGTATGCCGGCGGGCTATGTGACGGAAGAGGGCATTGACTATCTGGTGCGGGTCGGCGATAAATTCAAAAGCATAGACGAGATTAAGAATCTTGTGCTTCTGGACATGGAAGGCATCGACCCGGTAAAGCTCTCGGACGTGGCCTCGGTCGAGCTTACCAGCAATGCAGATGAGACTTACGCGAAGATCAACGGCGAGCCGGGTATCATGCTGACTATCCAGAAGCAGACCGGCTACTCGACCGGGGATGTCAGCGACCGCGTCCTGGAGCGCCTGGAACAGGTGGAGAAGGACAATGAGGGCATCCAGTCCGTGACGCTGATGGACCAGGGCATCTATATCGACCTGATTGTAAATTCTGTTCTTAAAAATCTTATCTATGGGGCCGTGCTGGCAATCCTCATCCTGCTCATATTCTTAAAAAGCGTGCGCCCCACTTTCGTGATCGCGTGCTCTATCCCCATCAGCATTATGGCGGCGGTCGTGGCGATGTATTTCACCGGCGTGACGCTCAATGTCATATCCCTGTCCGGGCTGGCTCTCGGCGTGGGCATGCTGGTGGACAATTCGATTGTCGTCATTGAAAATGTATACCGCATGAGAAATGAAGAGGGCGCGTCGGCAAAGGAAGCCGCGATCGAGGGAGCGCGCCAGGTAAGCGGCGCAATCGTAGCCTCCACGCTTACCACAGTATGCGTGTTCCTGCCGATTGTATTTACAAAGGGGATCACAAGGCAGTTATTTGTCGATATGGGGCTTACCATCGGATATTCGCTTCTTGCGAGCCTCTTAGCCGCGCTTACGGTTGTCCCCATGATGTCGGCGGGGCTTCTGAAAAAGACAGAGAACAGGGAACTGAAGATCTTTGTCCGCATGAAGGAAAGATACGGAGCTTTCCTTGCGAAAGCATTGCATAAAAAGGCATTCGTCCTTCTCGGCGCTCTGGCGCTGTTTGCCGCGAGCATCGCGCTTGCAGTGTCGCGCGGCACGGAGTTCATGCCGGATATGGAGAGCACGCAGGTTAGCATTACGCTGGAGACGGAGGAAGGGACATTGCTCTCCGATACCGCGAAGGAAGCCGATAAGCTTATGGAGCGGCTGGAGGAAATCCCGGATATCGAGGACGTGGGCGCGCTTGTCTCCACAAGCGACCTGATGGGAACTCAGACGCAGACCAACGTGGTGGAGTTCTACGCCATCACAAAGGACAATCCGTCGCTGTCCAACAAAGAGCTGCAAAAGAGGATCGAGGAAGAGGCGAAGGGCATCGACGGCGAAGTGACGGTAAATATGTCCAACATAGACATGAGCGCACTTGGAAGCTCCGGGATTAATGTGAAAATCAGCGGGAAGGATCTCGATAAGCTGCAGCAGATCGCGAAAGACGTGAAGGAAATCGTAGAGGACACGGAAGGCACGCAGAATGTATCCGACGGTATGGAGGACAATACGGAGGAACTGCGCGTGGTCGTGGACAAGGACAAGGCAACGGCGCACGGGCTTACGGTGGCGCAGGTCTATCAGGAGCTTTACGGGCGGCTTGCCGAGCCGTCCTCCGCCATGACGCTTGGCACAGATACGAAGGATTACGACGTCTATGTTGTGGACGGGGCAAATGAAGAGCTTACGCGAAATGATGTGAGAAACCTGACCTTTACCGTCTCGAAGCAGGACGGCACGACCGAGGAAGTAAGGCTTGCGGACATCGCCACATTCGAGGAGGGCTCGGGGCTCCAGTCTATCAGCAGGGACGCGCAGAACCGCTATATGTCGGTGACCGCCGAGATTAAAGAAGGGGATAATATCGGGCTGGTGAGTAACCGGATTAAGAAAGCGCTCAAGTCTTACACAGTCCCGGAGGGGTACGAGGTGGAGATGACCGGCGAGGACGAGACGATTAATGAGTCTATGACCGAGCTTTTCAAAATGCTTGCGCTCGCACTTGTATTTATGTACCTGATCATGGTCGCGCAGTTCCAGTCGCTGCGCTCGCCTTTCATCATCATGTTCACTGTGCCGCTCGCATTTACCGGAGGGCTTTTGGCGCTGTGGCTTGCGGGAATGTCGGTCAGCGTCATCGCCATGATCGGTTTTGTCATGCTTTCGGGGATCATCGTAAATAACGGAATCGTATTCATTGATTATACAAACCAGTTGATCGCTGCGGGAAAGGGGCAGCAGGAGGCGCTTGTGGAAGCGGGAGAGACAAGGCTTCGCCCGATTATCATGACTGCGCTCACGACCATTTTGGGGCTGTCAACGATGGCGTTCGGAATGGGGATGGGCTCGGACATGGTGCAGCCGATGGCGGTTGTGGTAATCGGGGGCTTGATATACGGAACTATCCTGACACTCGTTGTTGTTCCATGTATTTTTGACCTATTCCACAGGAGGAGAGAAGATGATTGACAAAGCGATCGCATTTGCGAGGAAAGCGCATGAAGGGCAGGTGCGCAAAGGAACGAGCCGCCCGTACATCGTACATCCGATGGAGGTGCTGGACATCGTTTCGTCCATGACGGAGGACGAGGAGGTCAGAAGCGCCGCGGTCCTCCATGACACCATCGAGGATTGCGAGACTGTTTCCCAGAGGCTTCTGGCGCAGGAGTTCTCAGAGCGCGTGGCGAATATGGTCGCCAGCGAGAGCGAGGACAAGTCAAGATCATGGATGGAGCGCAAGACCGCGACCATCGAGTACCTGAAAAATGCCGCGCGGGAGGTGCAGATGATCGCACTTGCGGACAAGCTCTCTAATATGCGGGATATCGACCGGGACTACCCGAAGCTGGGCGAGGAGCTGTGGCAGAGGTTCCGGATGAAGGACAAGGATACCATCGGCTGGTATTATAAGGGGGTGCGGGATTCGCTGAAGGGGGCTTTTGAAGGGACGGAAGCCTATGGGGAATACTGCAGGCTGATAGAGAGGAATTT
>CAZFSW010000126.1:0-4407 GCA_964521655.1 uncultured Dorea sp. | reverse complement strand
GGCGCGGGGTATGATTAGGAGATGGGGCGTATGCAGGAACGGATGCCGATTGGGTTTATGTTTAAACAGATTTACAATGTGTACGAAAAGGAGTTCAATAAACTCCTGCGCACGCTTGGAATCACTGCGTCTCAGTGCGCGGTGCTGG
Organism: uncultured Dorea sp.; assembly: GCA_964521655.1. GTDB lineage: Bacteria > Bacillota > Clostridia > Lachnospirales > Lachnospiraceae > CAPEBR01. The sequence goes on along the minus strand of CAZFSW010000126.1, from coordinate 4,259 downwards.
ATTATCTGTTTGTAAGCAGCAAGGAGGAAGTGAACCAGCGGGACGTCGAGAGGGCGCTGAATTTGAGCAACCCTACGGTGACGGGAATCCTAAAGAGGCTGGATGAGAAAGGCTTTATCCTGTCTGTGCCGAGCGGCCGGGATAAGAGATGTAAGAATATTTATCTGACTGAGAAAGCGTATGATATCCGCAGGCGGATGGAGCTTGACCGCAGGAAGCTGGACAGGATGCTGACGCTTGGGATGAACAAAAAAGAGGTGGCGGCGCTGGAAAAGATGCTGAAGCGCGTGCTGTATAATATAGAAGAACCTTGAGAGGGAACTGTCCGCTGCCCACTTGAAGGGTTCCCGGCGCAACCGCATATACAGCTGCAGATATGCACCGTATGGGCAGATGTTGGTGTTTTGACCCAACATCATGGGTAAAATATAGCATGAAAAAATGATTGGTTCCTGACCGTGCAGGTGGAAAGAAGGAGAAGACAGTGAGAATTGGCATAGGATATGACGTCCACAGGCTCGTGGAGGGCCGGGACCTGATTTTGGGGGGAGTGAGGATCCCTTATGAGAAAGGGCTTCTGGGGCATTCGGACGCGGACGTGCTCTTGCACGCGGTTATGGATGCGCTTCTGGGAGCGGCGGCCCTGGGGGATATCGGGAAGCATTTCCCGGACACAGACCCCGCGTATAAAGGGATTTCCAGCCTCCGGCTGCTGGAGCGTGTGGGGAGGCTGATTGAGGAAAAGCTCTATGTGATTGGGAATATTGACGCGACGATTATCGCCCAGAAACCGAAGATGGCGCCGTATCTTGAAGGGATGAGGGAAAATGTGGCGAAAGCGCTTCATATTGAAACCGGGCAGGTCAATATCAAGGCGACGACGGAGGAAGGTCTTGGATTTACTGGGAGCGGCGAGGGGATTGCCGCGCAGGCGGCGGCGTGTATAGAGACTGTCGCAAATTACAGCTATGCGGTGGGACCGCAGGAGGAAAGCTGGTGTGCGGGATGCGCAGGATGCCCGCGCACGGGGAGCGGGGAGTAGGCGGTATGGAGATTCGTAAATTAGACCCGAAAGAGCATGAAAAAACCAGGGCGTTATATGAAGAGGTGTTCCCGGAGGACAGCAGAGGGTTCGTAGACTATTATTATACGGAGAAAACGAGAGATAATCAAATATATGTTGCAGAGGAGGATGACGGGATCCAGGCGATGCTCCATCTGAACCCCTATGTGCTCATGGTAAATGGGACGCCGAGGCTGGCGCATTATATTGTGGCTGTGGCGACAAGGAGGGAGTACCGCAGGCGCGGCTATATGGCGGCGCTTATGGAGCGGGCGCTTCAGGATATGTACCAGGCAGGGGAGACATTTACCTATCTGATGCCGGCGGCAGAGGGCATCTATCTGCCGCACGGGTTCCGGACGGTGTATGAGCAGCAGGAGAGGAAGATGTATGAAAGCGCGGGAAGCCTGCCGGGAGGTATGGGAGAAGCCGCGTTAGACGCAGCGGCGATGGCCTTGTCAGAGAATGCGAAGGGCACGCCGGGCGGGGAGGAGATACGCGCGGCAGATGAGGGGGACTGTGAAATGCTTGCGCGTGCGGCAGAGAACTATTTATCTGCGCATTATGACATCTATGCGAGGCGCGACGGCGCATATTACCGGCGGCTTCTGAAGGAATGTGAAAGCGAGGGCGGGAAGCTTCTGCTGCGCGTGGAACAGGGAAATGGGAGGATCACAGGCGGCGGCCTTTATTATAAGGAAGATGCAGAAAAAGAAGGATCGGCGGGGGAGCGGCCAAAGATTATGGCCCGCATTGTGGACGTGAAAAAAATGCTGCTATGCATGAGGCTAAAAAGCCTGATGGCGGCTTGTTTCACGGTGACGGATCCGGTTATCCGTGAGAATAACCGATGTGTCGTGGTGACAGGCACGGAATTTTCCGGCGTCATGCTCATGGACGGCGAGGCGGGAAACAGCGAAGGCGTGATCACCATAGCGGCACTGGGAAGCCTGCTGTTTGGCGCGAAGAGCGTGGAGGAGATCTGCGGGGAGGACGGCGTGGAGATGACAAAGCGTCTGCAGGGGGAGCTTGGGAAGCTTATCCCGCTGCAAAGGATCTATCTGAATGAGCAGGTATAGGAGCTTGCATATCCGCAGTTTACATATTTGCAGAAAATGCATTATACTGGAGGCATACGAAAAAACGGACAGGGAGGAAATACTATGCAGGAGACAAGGCCTTTTGTAGACTGGAAGCTGGCTGAGGATTTCATGGTGGCGGTATTCGAGAAATTTGGCGTGTCAGCTGAGGACGCGCATATCTGTGCCGACGTCCTTCTGGAGAGCGACAGAAGAGGCATAGAAAGCCACGGCTGCAACCGGTTTAAACCGATTTATATCGACCGGATTAAGGACGGGATCTTAAATCCGAAGACGGAGTATGAGATTGTAAAGGAGACGCCGACCACAGCGGTGGTTGACGGCCATAACAGCATCGGTATGGTCATCGGCACAAGGGCGATGCAGCTTGCCATCGATAAGGCGAAGACTTACGGGATGGGCATGGTGGCGGTGCGCAATTCTACGCACTATGGGATTGCCGGGTATTACGCGACAATGTGTACGAAGCATGACATGGTCGGCATCACAGGGACGAATGCCAGGCCGTCTATCGCGCCGACCTTCGGCGTGGAAAATATGCTCGGCACGAACCCGATTACATTTGGGATCCCGACGGACGAGCCGTTCCCATTTGTGCTGGACTGCGCCACCTCCATTTCCCAGAGGGGCAAGATCGAGTTCTACGCAAGGAGCGGAAAGGATACGCCTGCAGGGATGGTGATCGGGCGTGACGGGAGCGCGCTCACGGACAGCGAACAGATATTGATTGACCTGAATCAGGGAAAAGCGGCGCTGGCCCCGCTCGGCGGCATCGGAGAGGAGCTCGCGGGCTATAAGGGCTACGGCTACGCGACGGTGGTGGAGATCTTTTCTGCGGCGTTCCAGGCGGGGAGCTACCTTAAGATGCTCACCGGAAAAGACGCGGACGGCAATAAGATCCCGTATCCGCTGGGACATTTCTTTATCGCCATCGATACTGAGGCGTTCGTGGGGGCGGAGAGCTTCAAGAAGACAGCCGGGAATATCCTGCGGGAGCTTCGGGCTTCGCAGAAAGCGCCGGGGCAGGATCGCATCTTCACGGCGGGCGAGAAGGAATACGACGTATGGCAGTTCCGCAAGGACAGGGGAGTGCCGGTCGGGGACGCAGTGCAGAAGGAGTTCATCGGGCTAAGAGATGAGCTCGGGCTTACACAGTTTAGATTTCCATTTGAGTGATCATTGCTGCAGGAAAGAGCAAAGAGCTACACCACTGTGACCGCATCCGATATCACAACGTCTGACGCGGAGAAGCTGGCGGCCGCTGTCATCGAAGCCCCAGCGGCGTCCGTTTGGGCTGCGCCCGTCTCCGCGCCCTCGCAGGGCGCGGCGGCGGACGTAAGGGAGGCAAAGGAGGAAGCGGGAGAGTAGATCCTTCCTTCCTCCCACTCCTCACCCTGTGTTTTGCGGAAACGGAATGCGTTATTCACGTCATCCAGATGCCCTTCCATCAGGATGGCGCGGTCCGCCATGCGGCGCGCAATTCGTTTTTTCTGCAATTCATAGCGCAATTGCTGTGCCTGTTTTTTGTTGGCGGTTCTTTTCTTGCGGAGCAGCACGAGCTCTTCTTCGTTCAGGCGGCGGATCTTGCGGTTGCCGCGAAGCAGGAGCTTCTGGAGGGAGCTGATGGCAGCCCTCGCTTTATTGCGCTCCTTTGCCGTCTCCGCCGTGCTCGCAGTTACCCGGAGGGAGGCGATGCTGCGCCTCGCCTCGCTCATGGCGCTTTTCACCTGTGCTTTGGAGCCTGCGCTTGCAACGCGCGCATACGTCAGGGTCACGGAAGAGCTGGAGCTGGAGGTTTTTAACTTGAATTTGCTGCCAGAGGAGCTGCTTCCGAGGGAATTGCTGTTTTTCTGGCCTGTTTTCCAGGCGTTCTTGTTTCTTTCCAGCATTTCCTGCAGCTGTTTGATAACGGATTCATACTGTTCCCGGAGCGCTTCGACGGCGCTTTTTTCGTCTTCTGATTCTGAAGAAGAGCTTATGGACCAGCGGCGGACGCCGGAAACATCCACAAAAGCCCCCTGCGCCAGGACGCCGTCCTGATTTTGGGAAAGCTGTGCCAGGATGTCTGTGACAGCCTGTTTCGCCTGCTCGCTGGC
>CAZFSW010000125.1:0-4410 GCA_964521655.1 uncultured Dorea sp. | reverse complement strand
ATACAATAATATCGGCGGCGTGGATGTACATGAAACTGCATCCACGCCGCCGTATTTTCTTTGATTCTGCCTATTCTTCCGGCACTACAATCAGGTCCTTCGTATAGTGGTTGAGCACTTCGCAGCCGTCCTCTGTGATAATCACCAGGTCCTCGATCCTTACGCCGATCCCCTCGTCCATCAGGTAGATGCCCGGCTCTACGGAGAAGCACTGTCCCACCTTGATGACATCCTCATTTACCGAAGACACATCGCCGAACTCGTGATCCTCAAGGCCGATGGAGTGTCCCGTCCTGTGCGTGAAATATTTGCCGTAGCCCTTTTCTTCTATGTAACTCCTTGCCGCAAAGTCCACGTCACACATCCGGTTGCCTGGTTTCGCCGCTTCAATACCGCGCCGGTTCGCCTCTACAACGATGTCGTAAATCTCCCTCGCGCGGTCGGAAACCTCGCCGATGAATACGGTCCTTGTCATATCGGACGCATAATTGTCCTTGAAAGCCCCGATATCGAGAATCACACAGTCGCCGCGTTTCCCTTTGGAATCATCCGTCACATGGTGCGGGTCTGCCGCGCCCTTCGCATACGCCGTGATCGGGTCGAAGGATACATCCTCGCAGCCAAGCTCCTTGTAGATCTCACGGATTTTCGCGTTGAGCTCCTTCTCTGTCAGCCCCTTCGCCACCCACGGGATCAGCTTATCCATCGCAATGTCGTTCAGCCTGGAGGACTCGCGCATAAGCTCCTGCTCCTTCTCATCCTTCACCATGCGGATATAGTCGATAATCGGAGAGCCGTTGACAAACTTACTGCCGCCGCCGAGCTCCTGCAGGCGGATCAAGAATCTCGCAGGCCATGTCTTGTCGATCCCCATCACTTTGTCTTTCTCGACAAACCTGCTCAAGATCTCCACGCCGTCCTCAACATCGTCGTACCATACGAGTTCCACGCCCAAGTCTTTCTCCTGCGGGAACAGCTTATTGATGACAAGCTTGTGGTTTCCGTTCACATTCAGATATAACGCCAGAAGCCTCTCTCCCGGAATGATCCACTTGCCCGTCAGGTAGAAGATAGCTACCGGGTCGGACACGATCATCTGGGGAACGCCATGCTCCTCCATTGATTGTAATACTCTTGAAACCTTTCCCTGATCCATTTATCATCCCAACCTTTCTATAATTGTAACTATCCTCATTATAGAAGCCCGTTCTTTAAAAGTCAATGCTTTCCCCCGCAGGAATGCGGGCATCCCGCGCAGTTGCAGTCGCATCCCACATAGGTTCCCGTCCTCTTCTTCTTTTTCCACATGCTCCGTATGATCAGCACAACCACCGCCAACAGGACGCCCCCTACCACTGTCGTTGATAATATGCTAGTCGCCGCCGCTAAAACCATGACCAACCTCCTTTTAAGCCTTCGCACTGACACGGGAAACGCTTTCCCTTAAGCCTTCGCTTTCGCTTTCACGCTGGAAAGATTCATGTTGAAGGAATTGCTCTCCTTATACGGTCTGAACAGAAGCCAGATAAATCCTGCAAGCACAATGACCGCAACAATTGTCCCGATCCCGAAGCCGCCGCCGCTAAACAGCGTGCCAAGCTGGTAGACGCATAGGGATACCAGATAAGCAAGCACACACTGATACCCGATCGCAAACCAGAACCACTTCGTGTTGTTCATCTCACGCTTGATCGCTCCCATCGCCGCGAAGCAGGGCGCGCACAAGAGATTGAACACGAGGAAGGAATACGCTGCAACCGCCGTCATGCTGCCCGCAAGCTGCCCCCAGATCTCGGTCCCGTCCTCCGCGACCTCTGCAAACCCGAAGAGAATGCCGAAAGTGCCTACTACATTTTCCTTCGCGATCAAGCCTGTTACCGCCGCAACCGCCATCTTCCAGTCTCCCCAGCCAAGCGGTGTGAAGAGCGGGGCGATCACGCTGCCGATCCCTGCGAGGATGCTGTCGTTAAGCTGCTCCGCCTCCAGCATTCCAAAGGAGCCGTCTACCCAGCCAAAGCTCATCAGGAACCAGAGTAAGATTGTCGAGAGCAGGATGATCGTCCCGGCTTTCTTGATAAAAGACCAGCCGCGCTCCCACATACTGCGAAGCACATTTCCCACTGTCGGCCAGTGATAAGCCGGAAGCTCCATCACAAACGGTGCAGGGTCGCCCGCGAACATCTTCGTCTTCTTCAGGATAATACCGGAGCAGATGATCGCCGCGATCCCGACAAAATACGCGCTTGGCGCAACCCAGGACGCCCCGTCAAAGAGCGCCCCCGCGATCAGCGCAATAATCGGAAGCTTCGCGCCGCACGGGATAAACGTCGTCGTCATAATCGTCATCTTGCGGTCGCGGTCATTCTCAATCGTCCGGGAAGCCATGACGCCCGGAACCCCGCAGCCCGTCCCGATGAGCATCGGGATGAAGGATTTTCCGGAAAGACCGAATTTGCGGAAAATCCTGTCCATGATAAATGCGATACGCGCCATATATCCGCACGACTCAAGGAACGCGAGGAATATGAACAGCACCAGCATCTGCGGTACGAATCCAAGCACCGCGCCAACGCCTGCCACAATACCGTCAAGGATCAGGCCCTGCAGCCAGCCCGCGCAGCCGATCGCATTCAGCACGCTCTCGATCGCGGGCGGGATGATCTCTCCGAACAATACATCGTTCGTCCAATCTGTCACAAATGCGCCGACCGTCGTCACCGATACATAATACACGATCCACATCACGACCGCAAAAATCGGGAGCGCCAGCCACCGATTGGTCACGATCCGGTCGATCTTATCGGACGTCGTAAGCTTCTCCTTGCCCGCTTTCACCAGGCATCCACTGATAGCGGAGGTTATGTAGTTGTACCGCTCGTTCGTGATAATGCTCTCCGAGTCGTCGTCCATCGCTTTCTCTGTCTCCGTGACAATGCTCTCCACATCCGGGGCGTTCGCCAGCGTATCCTTGATCTTGTCGTCGCGCTCGAATAATTTCACCGCGTAGAAGCGCTTCTGCTCCTCCGCTACATTGCCGCCGAGCATATTTTCAATCTGGTCTAAGGCGCTCTCCACCTCCGCGCTAAATTCATGCGTCGGAGCTTTCACCTCTTTCTTCTGCGCCGCCTGTACCGCCCTCTGCGCCGCTTCCTTCACGCCGTCGCCCTTGAGCGCGGAGATGCATACGATCTCGCATCCTAACTTCTCCGCCAGCTTCTTCGTGTCGATGGTATCTCCTGATTTCCTCACCACGTCCATCATATTGACCGCCATGACAACCGGAATCCCAAGCTCCAGAAGCTGCGTCGTAAGGTACAGGTTGCGCTCCAGATTCGTCCCGTCCACGATATTCAGGATCGCGTCCGGGCGCTCCGTGATCAGATAGTTCCTCGCCACGACCTCCTCCAGCGTGTACGGAGACAGGGAATAGATCCCCGGCAGGTCCATCAGCACCGCGTCCTTGTTATCCTTAAGCTTCCCTTCCTTCTTCTCAACCGTAACTCCCGGCCAGTTCCCCACGAACTGGTTGGAACCCGTAAGCGCGTTAAACAGCGTCGTCTTCCCGCTGTTCGGGTTTCCGGCAAGTGCAATTTTCACTCCCATATTTTCACATCCTCCTCATATCATCCTGTTCTACTGTACTTCAATCATTTCCGCATCCGCCTTGCGAAGCGACAGCTCATATCCCCGCACCGTGACCTCCACCGGGTCTCCGAGCGGCGCGACCTTGCGGACATAGATCTTCGTCCCCTTCGTGATCCCCATATCCATGATCCTCCTTTTCACCGCGCCCTCGCCGTGAAGCCTGACGACAGATACGGTCTGGTCGCAATTCACTTCCCTTAATGTACGCATCTTTCCTGCTCCTCCTGTTATCTAAACCATTATCTTTCCTGCGAGCCCCTTGCTGACCGCGACACGCGAATCCTTGACCTGGACGATGATGTTGCCGCCCGTGCTGGATACGATCCTCACCTCTTCGCCCGTCACAAACCCAAGCTTCTCCAGAAACTGCTTTACCTCGCCTTGTCCTCCGATCCGCTTGATCTCGCCGGACTCTCCGGACTTCAAAAATGTCAGCGGCATCATAACCACCCCTTCTCTCTTCATTCGTCTGGCTCGTATGACCATTTCTTACGGATCAGATCCATGTTCTCTAAAAGCTGCACAGTCCGGTATACGGTGGCAATGCCGATCTTGCTGTCCGCCTCCCGCGCCGCAAAATAGATCTCCTTGCAGGAGGCATATTCACTTCCCAGGATCAGCCCGATCAGGAGTCTTCTCTGCCCTGTAATCCGATATCCCTTTTTCTTCAGTTGGCTGATTGCCGTCTCCAGCTTTTCTTCCTTGCTCATGGATATCTCCGTTCGAATTGATACTGATTATCATTTACAGCAGTATTATATTCCC
>CAZFSW010000124.1:0-4486 GCA_964521655.1 uncultured Dorea sp. | reverse complement strand
CCGGCATACCTAACCCTCCACTCATCATCATTCAAGGTTAGAATACCCCGGACGCGCATATCTTATGCAATGAACACCTGGCGAGGTTTTTCCGAGCCTGGTGAGAATGCATACCTAAACACTTAGCGAGGTTTTTCACGAGCTTAGTGTTTATGGTATACCTATACCCATAGTATTCTTTAATAGTAATAATAGCTGCCTCTTCCGGCTCCGAGCGCGACCACGAGTATAATGGCCAGTACAATGATGAAGCACAGGACTCCGATTCCGAAAAAGATTAACTTCGCCCGGCAGAAATTCCGCCTGTTCACATTGCCATCCTTTCCAAAAGCCCACACGCAGCACATCACAATATTCACACAGGGGATGGCCATGAGAAGAAGCATCAGCACCCATTCCCCCATCGACATCGGGGCATTGTCATCCTCATAGCTCTGGCCGTAACCCGTCGTGTGGTTCTGCACATTATAGTTGAAATTGTCCTGATACTGCTGCTGGTAGGAATTGGCGCCGGAGGGGCCGGCTTCCTGCTGGGTATTGCCGCCCTGCTGGCTGTCAGCCTGAGTATAACTGATGTCCCCGGCGTTCTCTGCATCTTGGCCATTATCTGCCTGCATAGATCCGGTTTCCGCCTCCTGGGCTCCTGCGCCGCTTCCCGCGTCAGTCATTTCCTGATTTTCAAGATTGCCGTCATAATTATTATCCATCTTCTGTATCCTTTCTTTGCTGAAATATATTTCCGCCTGTACATCCCAAACAGCTCACGTTACAATTCTTTATGCAATTTATCATATATCCGGCGGCGGGCCTTGTCAAGTTCGATTTGCAGCTGCAAAAGTCCAGAATAAAAAGTAGTAGGCTATCCGTTCGTTGTGCTGTATAACGAAATAAAGACCTTTCGGAGTATTGTTTCCCGAAAAGCCTTTATTTTCGCCCTCTCCCAGAGCTGCCTAGCGGATTTGAACCGCCGACCTCGTCCTTACCAAGGACGCGCGCTACCGACTGCGCTAAGGCAGCATGGATACATATGAAATACGCAACATCATTACTATACCTTACCACAGGCCGGTTTGTCAATGCCAAAAACACGATTTTTGGTCAAAAGCGTTGGCGGTCATGGCGATAATCGGAACCTTACGCGCGTAATCCTGCCCCATCGCCCGGATTGCCCGCGTTGCCTCGTACCCGTTCATAACCGGCATCTGAATATCCATAAAAATCAGGTCGTAGTAGCCGTCCTTGCACGCCGCGAATTTTTCCACTGCCTCTCTTCCGTTTGCAGCATATTCCAGCGAGATGCCTGTCATGCCGAGGATCTCCCCGGCAATCTCCGCGTTAATCTCGTTATCCTCCGCCAGAAGCGCCCGCTTCGAGGAGAAGTCAAATGCGGCGGCGTTATCAAGCATCGCCCGCGCGGACACCGTCTCTTCCTCCTCTTTCGTCTGCGGCCAAAGCGGCACGGCCAGGATAAAAACCTGTATCTGGCTGCGCTCCCTTTTCGACTTTAATACCCTTAGCTGCCAAAAGCAGGATAAGCATGGAGGGCACGATGAACGGCTTCCCCAGATAGCCGAATTTTGCATCCACCATAGCCTCTCCAAGAGAGCTGCACTGCATTTCCAGGGTATACGCCACAAAGGTGATGAGAAGGCTGGCCAGCAAAAAGAGCATATCCTTCTGTATCTTTGACGTATTCTGGAAAGCAATGAAGAATAAACTCATGACAAGGATTGCAATTCCCACATACTGGACGGCCATCAGTACTTCATACATATTCTTCCCCACCTTTACTGCTTCCGGACATCGGAACAACACCTGTAAGCGCTATGATATCTGTGTTTCCAGTACCTCCTTCACCTTCGCCACCGCGCCGGCAATACCCTCCGGGTCCCTGCCGCCGGCCTGCGCCATATTCGGGCGGCCTCCGCCGCCTCCGCCTACTGACGGCGCGATTTCTTTGATCAGATTGCCCGCGTGGACGCCCTTCTCAATCGCTCCCTTCGTGGCGGTCGCCATCAGGGACACCTTGCCGGACACAGCGGACGCCAGCACGACGACGCCCTCCCCCAGCTTCTCTTTAAGCTGGTCGCCTAAGTCGCGCAGCCCGTTCATATCCACATCGTCCACCCGTGCCGCGAGCACCTTGATGCCCTTCACCTCTGTCACCTGGGACATCACATCGCCCAGCGAATCCTGCGCAAGCCTGCTCTTCAGGCTCTCCACCTCGCTTTTCAGCGCCTTGTTCTCAGCCAGCAGATGCCCCACCTTCTGCGCGAGCTGCTCCGGCTTCGCCTTCACAAGCCTTGCCGTCTCCTCAAGCCGTCCCTCCAGCCCACGGTAGTAATCCATAAGGCCCTCGGAGGTCAGCGCCTCAATTCTCCTTATCCCGGCCGCGACGCCCGTCTCGGAGATGATCTTGAACGCCATGATATCCGCAGTATTCGACACATGAGTCCCTCCGCAGAATTCCTTCGAGAAATCCCCCATACTCACAACACGCACGATATCGCCGTATTTCTCACCGAAAAGCGCGGCCGCGCCCGTCTTTTTCGCCTCCTCGATCGGCATATGTTCCGCTTTTACAGGCAGATGCGCCATGATCTGCGCATTGACGATCTCTTCCACCTGTTCAAGCTCCTCTTTCGTCAGCGCCGAGAAATGCGTGAAGTCAAAGCGGAGCCTGTCGGCATTGACAGAAGATCCCGCCTGTTCCACATGATTTCCCAGCACGGTGCGCAGCGCTTTCTGTAACAGATGGGTCGCGCTGTGGTTGTTCGCGGACAGGGCGCGCCTTTTTGTATCAATGCGAAGCTCCACCATATCCCCGGTTTTTACCATTCCTCTGGTGACGCATCCCTTGTGGCCGATCTTCCCATTGGAGAGCTTTAATGTGTCCGTGACGGAGAATGCAAAATCCGCGCCCTCAATGGTCCCCGTATCTGCCTCCTGCCCGCCGCTGGTGGCATAGAACGGCGTCTCCTCTGTAAAGATCGTCCCCTCCTGTCCGTCAGAAAGTGCTTCCACGATCTCACTTTCCGTAGTCAGCACAGTCACCTTTGATGTGCAGGACATCTGCTCATAGCCGACGAAGGTGCTGGTGACAGACGGATCAATAGCGTCGTACACAGTCCCCTCATGGCCGCTGAAGCTGTGCTCGCCGAATGTCCCCCTCGCCTTTTCTTTCTGCTCCTCCACGGCTTTTTGAAAGCCCTCCTCATCAATGGAGAAGCCCTTCTCTTCCAATATTTCCGTCGTGAGGTCCACAGGGAAGCCGTAAGTGTCGTACAGGCGGAACGCCTCCGCGCCGGAGAGCACCCTCTCGCCCCTGTCCTCCATCTCCTTTTCAATGCCCGCAAGGAGGGAAAGGCCCTGGTCGATGGTCTTATTAAACTGTTCTTCCTCCTTCGCTATGACCTTAAAGATAAAGTCTTTCTTCTCCTCCAGCTCCGGGTAGCCATCCTTTGAGCCCTCGATCACTGTCCCTGCAAGCTCCACAAGGAATTCCCGCCCGATGCCAAGAAGCCTGCCGTGGCGGCTCGCACGCCTTAAGAGCCTTCTCAGGACATAGCCGCGCCCGCTGTTGGACGGCAGGATGCCGTCAGAGATCATGAATGTCACGGAGCGGATGTGGTCGGTAATGACGCGGATGGACACATCCGTCTCATGCTCCTTCCCATATTCCGCGCCCGCTATCTGGCACACATGCTGACGCAATGCGTATAGTGTGTCGATGTCAAACATGGAATCCACGCCCTGCACCACGCAGGCGAGACGCTCCAGCCCCATGCCGGTGTCAATATTTTTCTGGTCCAGCTCCGTATAATTGTTATGCCCGTCATTGTCAAACTGGGTAAATACGTCGTTCCAGATCTCCATATAGCGGTCGCAGTCACAGCCGACCGTGCAGTCCGGCTTCCCGCAGCCGTATTCCTCGCCCCGGTCATAGTAGACCTCCGAGCACGGGCCGCACGGGCCGGAGCCGTGCTCCCAGAAGTTGTCCTCCTTCCCGAAGCGGAAGATCTTCTCTGCGGGGATCCCGATCTCCTGGTTCCAGATGTTCCACGCCTCGTCATCGTCCAGATATACGGACGGATAGAGCCTGTCCGCCTCAAGCCCCACGACCTCCGTCAGAAATTCCCAGGTCCAGTGGATGGCCTCTCTCTTAAAATAATCCCCGAAAGAAAAGTTTCCGAGCATTTCAAAAAACGTGCCGTGGCGCGCGGTCTTCCCCACATTCTCGATATCCCCCGTGCGGATGCACTTCTGGCAGGTCGTGACCCGTTTCCTCGGCGGGGTCTCCTGCCCGGTAAAGTAAGGCTTTAGCGGCGCCATCCCCGAGTTAATGAGCAACAGGCTCTTATCGTTATGCGGCACCAGCGAGAAGCTCTTCATCGCCAGATGCCCCTTGCTTTCAAAAAACTCCAGAAACATTCTCCTCAGTTCATTCACTCCGTATTTCTGCATAATGTCCTCCTCTATCTCAGTT
>CAZFSW010000123.1:0-4489 GCA_964521655.1 uncultured Dorea sp. | reverse complement strand
CAGGCAGCCCGTAAAACGCGCGGTTTAGGATGCTGTGGCCATCGATCAGCACGATCTTCTCACTCATATGTTCTCTCCGTCAGTTTTCAGGTACTTTATTACTATACACCAATTCGGGGGATTTTAAAAGGGGGTTTTTGTTCATCAGTTCTGCCGGGGCCCCTTCCGCAACCTGGCTATCTGCCAGATAGTATCAAATTTGCGCCCACCAGAATGGTCGTTTATACCAATTAGTTAGTATAAAGTTAGCGTAAACTAACTTATGGGTAAAAAAATAATTCTGATTATATATCCCATGACATCCTCGCATAGGAAAAAGGATATAGGCATCACATAACCTATATCCCATCCAAACCATAAAATCCTTATCTCCTAAAACACTGTCCATCCCCTGTCCCCGGTGATGGTCGCGCCGTTCACGAACGCCGCTTCGTCGCTGGCAAGAAACAGCGCGATATTCGCAATGTCCTCCGGCATCCCCATCTCCGGCGCGATCCCCAGCAGGTCGCTGACGCGGTTCATGCCGAACTCGTCCGACGGCGGCATGACCATCGCGATATCTGTCAGAACGCCGCCCGGCGCGATGGCGTTGCAGCGGATACCCTCCTCCTGATACATAAACGCGGTATTCCTCGTCACAGCGGCAAGCGCGGCTTTGGAAGCGCAGTACGCCGCCCCAGCCGTCTGGTGCGCCGCGCCGACGGAGGTGGTATTGATGATATTGCCCCCGTCCCCCTGCTTTAAGAATACCTCTACCGCTTTCCTCATCGCATAGATTGGGCCATAGGCGTTTACGCGCATCAGCTCATAGAGCATCTCGTCGCTCATCCTGCCGATTGGCGTCATATCGTCCATGATCCCGGCGTTATTGACCAGCACGTCCAGCCTTCCATAGGCTTGGACCGTAAAGTCGATCATGGCTTCGCAATTCTTCCGTTCCCCGACATCTGCGGCAAAATACGTAATCTTCCCCGGAGCGTCTGCCAGCGATTCTGCCAGTTCCTTTAACAAATGCTCCCTGCGGGCGACCGCCGTCACCTTCGCCCCCTCTTTCACAAACCGCTCAGCAATCGCCCGCCCCATACCGGCGGACGCGCCCGTCACGATAATGGACTTTCCCTCTAATCTCATAAAATCCCTCTCTTTCTGTAATTCCTCATACATATACATAATCAACGTCTACTGACACTTCTGCCCATTTTCACAGCCGCGCTTTCTGAGCAATCCTGCGAGGCAACGCCTGTTCCACAGCTGTTCCTGTCCGCTTTTTTAGCCATACACCTACAGCCACTTCTTTTTCACGATCACAGCAGGCGATTGGTTAGACCCAATCTGCAGGCTGTGCCCCAGCGTCGCCTTATCCGCCCGCACGACCGCGAACCCGATATTTTTCTCCACGCTGTACCCATAAATGGAGGCGCGGACGAAGCCCACATCGATTCCCCGGTCATAAACCCGCTCCTTCTGCGCGATATCTTCATAGGACTCTGCCAGATATTCTAAGCCGACCAGCTTGTATTTCGCACCATTCTCCTTCACGGCAAGCGCGGCTTCTTTCCCTATAAAATCCTTCGACAGATCGACCGACCAGCCAAGCCCCGCCTCATACGGACTCAGCCCATAGAAATCCTGCCGCAGGGCAAATCCTTTTTCCATAGGAAGGCTGCGAACATAAACCTCCAGCGTACGCACCTCCTTCGCGTCAAACTGCGGCGCGGCTTTTTCAAGCGCTGACCTGATCTGAACGCTGTCAGGCATCGCACAGTAGATTTCATACCCCTCTTCTCCTGTAAAGCCGCTGCGGTGAAGCCAGACCGGGATGTTGCCGATTCTGTTCTCCATGACGGCAAAATGCTCCAGCCCGTCAATCGGAGTTTCTGTCATCGCCGCTATCATCTGCGGCGAATTTGGCCCCTGTACGGCATACATATCATAGTCTCTGGTGATGTCTTTATATTCTGCCTCATAGCTGCCCTTATGCCCGTCCATCCACCGGATGAGCTGCGGCGCGTAGAGCGTGGATACCCAGTACAATCCCACTCCCATATGCATGACGATCACATCATCTATGATCTGCCCCTGCTCATTTAACATGGTTGTATATTTGGTCCGCCCCTGCGGGGTCTTATAGATAGAATTGACATAGAGAGAATCAAGAAATTCCTGCGCATCCTTTCCCCTGACCTCCACTAAATCGTGCGTCCATCTGTACCACCCGATATTTTTACGGACGGCCTCATGCTCCGCCCTTGCGGCCTTGTCTTCCCTGAACAGCATATACATTTCCCCCTTTCCTAAATCATCCGCTTGTCTATTTTGCGGCCCACGACAATATGCATCTCTTCGTCATCCGGCCCTTCAATCCAGCATGACCACTCCGCGCTCACCATCGTCTTCACTATGTTGTGCCATAGAGATTCATAACCCCAGACCAGCTCATCCATAACCGCCATTTCAAACCGTCCCTTGAAGTCGTCTGATTTACATTTGATGCGCACCTCATCCTTGTCAAAGACCTCCATCTCGCAGGGAACAAGCTGGCAGTCCAAAAGCGCCTTGATATAGCCGCCCATCAGCCGGGGATCATTTTCCCCGATCTCATGGGGAACTCCAAGCCACGAGCGCAGCCCCTCTACTGCAAAGGGTTCGATAAATTCCGCTTTCCCCGCGGCGCTGAACACAATCCGAAAAATGCGCTCAAATTCCTCCTCTGATTCTGCCATGTCGCGGATTGCAATCAGCGGGAAAGCCACGCACCAGACCCAGCCAAGCTCCATGCACCAGCGGTACGCCCACTCAAAGCTCTTCTCCTCGCCAAATGCATTGGAATAACAGTCGTTGCGGATAATCTGCCCTTCTTTTAACATCCGCTCACGCGGAGTATGATGTACCGGCATCACCGGCTGCTGCATATGCTCAAGCCATCCCTGCTTCGGAAGGCCGAACACATCCCTGCGCTCCGCCACGACGCGGCAGTGGCAGTCCCCGCACCCTCTCGCCTCACACATATTCAACGCCACCTCATTTTCCCCGGAAGCGCTGGCGAGGTCAAAATTCGCCGTGAACATCGCCGTCGTCATATTACAGAGCTCCGCCCCCACAATATCCCACGGACATGCATCCAGCTCCTTCTCCACGCGGTCGCGGGTAAACTGGATCACCCTGCCCGCCATGTTCTCATACTCATCTCCCGAATCACCGAAGATCGCCCCCAGCCACGAGGATTTCTCACAGAACTCCGGGATGTTCCACTCATCAAAGAAATCCTTCATATACTGCTCATTCGAGGCAGACATGTTCATCATGTAGGAAATATCGCAGATCGCCTCCGTCCGCTTCTCAAAATCCGGCTCTAGTATCCGCATTACCTGGAACAGGTTTGCGCAGAATGCCGCAATATGCCTGACACCATAATCATACGCCTCTTTCTCCGGGATGATCTTACCCCAGACAGTTTCCACTCCCTTGCGGGCTTTTAGCTTGTCAATTAATGCCATAAGCCATTTCTCCTTTCTCTTTCAAAACGCGCTACTGTGGAATCCACTATTACTATCTATTATCTTGAAGGAAAACATAGCTTATGTAAATCCGTAACTGTGTAGCTAATTTTATACAAAAAGCGCTACATTGTGCAGTATGGACAACGCGGCGCATTTATTCTATGATTTTCTCAACAAAACAGCCAATGCCAAAGCGCATTGCCGACACATATGAAGCTTAAACAACAAAGATTTCAAAAATCAAAAAGGAGGAAATATCAAATGGCTATCACGCTTGACAGCAAACTCAAAGAAATCATGAAAAACCCGGAGGCAGTTGCGGTTATCGACAAATACAATCCCGGTTTCGCCCAGAACAAGCAGTTAAAAATGTGCTATGGGATGACGCTGCGTGCCCTGCTTAAATTTCCACAGTCCGCCGCCATAAGTGAGCACGCGGACGAGATTGAAAAGGAGTTCGCGCAGATTGCAGAATAAGCTGCAAAAAAGATAACACCAACTTACAGAAACCTTACCGCACAAGGCCGTTTTTCACAAAAAATGGTCTTGTGCCTATTCTTTATTCCCTGTTTTGCTGAAATTGTGATACAATCTAAGAAAAGCGACTCACAGATTTTTCATTTCGGCAACAACAGGAGGCATTTTTCCATGTATCTCAACACAGACCTCATCCTTGAGCATCTGGGCAAATATTTTTCCTGCTCCGGCTTCGGGCGAAAAACCGAAACACTCACCCTGCGCCGCCCCATTTTCTGGAGACAGGATATGCAGTATGAAAACGACCACATCTATATCTGCCGTCCCGTACAGATGCAGCCGGTCACAGGATCAGCCGCCTGCCTGATCATCTGCGTGGGAGGAAAATCTGCCCCGGGATTTCCTCTGCTGCGCTCTTATATGATCAACATCGCGGATGAAGCGGATATTCTCTATGTATTCAACCTGCTCACTGAATTATTTGACCGATTCGACCACTGGGAAAAGCAGTT
>CAZFSW010000122.1:0-4495 GCA_964521655.1 uncultured Dorea sp. | reverse complement strand
GCGTTGCAAAAGAACTGATTTCACTCCTTGCTGGCAAGATATATTTAAACGATACACCTGGCGGTGGATGTACATTTACTGTTATGATACCCTGGAATATTGCAGAATAGTTGTTTTATCAACAATTCTGCAAAGAGTCGCGTAGCAAGCAACAAGAGGGCAGTCCCTCAAGTCATTTCATGACTTTTGGGACACCCTCAGCCTCTACGCTTTTTCTTTCATCTTCGGCCTGACAAAAAGGATCACCAGCAAAAAGCCAACCGCCGACACTACCGCCGCCAGGAGGAATACTGCGTTCACGCCGCCCTGGATGCGCGTGATGTCCGTCGGGTCCGCCGCTGTGTATATATTATAGGCAACGCCGAATACCGCCGCTGAAATTGTGGTCGACAGAGAGTTCACAAAATTCACAAGCGAGGTCCCAACCCCCATATCAACCGGCTGGAGCGTAGCCTGCGCCGTAGGCGTAATCGATACGGAGCGGAAGCTCTCTGCGATGCCGGTAACCGCAAGTGCGACAAAATAGATGAGGATCGAGGTCGTCGGCGAAGTAAAGCCCATGACCGCCATTGGGAGCGCGACAAGCAGGGTGCCGATCACCATCGCTTTCCATGCATTCGCCGTCTTCTTCCCGACCCACACTCCGGCAATGGTCGGCAGGAAGATGGTAATAATGGTACGCGGCATCTGCAAAGCCCCCGCCGCGCTCGTGGAAGCGCCCATGACCTGAAGTGCGCCAATCGGGGCGTATACGTTCATCGCGCCCTGGTAGAAATAGCAGATAAAGCCTACGACCAAAAGCATCGTATACTGGGAATTCCTGAAAAGCTTCAGGGGGATGATCGGCTCCGCAGCCTTCCCCTCAATTTTAATCAGGATCACCAGCGCGACAATGCCAATCACGAATCCCGCGATAATCGCCGGATTTGACCAGCCTACCGTGGAGCCGAAGTTCAGCGCGAGCAGGATGCCGCAGAGCGTGACAACGAGCGCGATGATCCCGGGCACGTCAATCGTCACTTTCCCTTCCCTCTTCTGATTCGGCATATTCATCCCGATCAGGACGACGCCCAATATCAGCGGAACTGCCGGAAACAGGATGGCAACCGTAAGAAGCCCCATATCGGTGAGGATTCCGGCGAGGATGCTCCCGCCGAAGCCGCCTACCGCGATTGCCGTCGCCAGCATACCCATTGCTTTTGGGACGTCCTTTCTCTCATTGATCAGGCCCACGATAATGTACGGAGCCGCCGTAAACGCCCCCTGTGCAAAGCCGATCAAAAGGCGCAGGACCATCAAAAGCGCGAGGGAGCGGACAAATGCAAACGCAATGCCGCATACCGCGCAGATGATCCCCGGGATCACCACGATATTCCTGCGCCCAACCAAGTCGCCAAGCTTCCCTCCTATCGGCGTCATGATTGAAACGCCAAGACCCGCAAAAATTGAAAACAGGGAAACATATCCCATTGCGTTTACGCTCTCCAAAATCGGGGACGTCAGCGTGGCAAATACAAGCCCATACATGGCCACGGAAAGCATCATGCAGATGCACCCGATCTGAACCGCGTTTTTCTTTCCCTTTGGCAGCGGAATCGCCACCGCCGGCTGTGTTTGTTGATCAGACATAATCTCTCTCCTTCCTCTTATCTTATCACTTGTTTTCCTGAAGCCACCGGTCCGCGCAGTAGGCAAGGCACGCGGAGCCGATCGGGCATACGTCCTCATTGAAACGCACTTTAGGACTATGCGCCGGGTATGCGCCCCTCTCGTCTGTAAATCCAGCAGAAAGGTACATAAACGTGCTCGGCACACGCTCCGCTATGCTCGCGAAATCCTCGGAGGCGCTCGCCTCAATCCCCGGATACGGCATCATCCCCGGAATCTTTAATTCCTTCATATAGCCGACAAATTCCTCCGTAAGATCCGGATTGCAGATCAGCGGGGCGACTCCCGAGAGCATGGTAATCTCGGCTTTTCCGCCGTATGCCTCCGCCGTCTTTTTTGCCGCTTCCTTCATCCTGCGCACAAGCAGCTCCCTGGAAGCCTTATCATTCGTGCGGATGGTTCCTTCCATGACCGCTGTGTCCGGGATAATATTCGCAGCGGTCCCCGCCTCAATCTTCCCGATTGTCAGGACGCAGGATTTCGTCGGATCCGCCTCTCTTGCCAGAAGCGCCTCCAGCGCAAGGTAGACATGGACCGCGATATTAATCGGATCTATCGAGTTATGAGGATACGCGCCATGCGCACCCTTGCCGATGATCTCTATCCGAAAGCTGTCCACGGAAAACATCATCGCGCTTTTACTGTTGTACATATAGATGCCCACAGGCATCTTTCCGGTAGTCACATGGTACGCGAGCGCCGCGTCTACCTTTGGATGTTCCAGGATCCCGTGCTCGATCATGTCTTTGCCGCCCTCAAAGGTCTCCTCTGCGGGCTGGAACATCAATTTTACCGTTCCCTCCAGGGCGTCCTCGTTCTCCTTAAGCATCTTCGCCGCAGTAAGGAGCATCGCCGCATGGAAATCATGCCCGCAGGCATGCACCGCGCTCCCGGTCGGGCAGGCGAACTCCTCGCCGCTCTCCTCCGCCATCGGAAGCGCATCCATATCCGCGCGCAAAAGAATCGTCTTGCCGCCATGCCCCAGGCACGCCGTAACACCGTGCCCGCACTCCTCTGGATCAAGCCCGTATTCCTTTAGCTTCTCCATCACATACGCCTGCGCTTTAGGCATATCGAGCCCCACCTCCGCATTTGTATGGAAGTAGCGGCGGTTTGCCACGGTCTCTTCCTTTAGCTCGACCGCTCTTTCATAATAATCCATCCTCTCTCCTCCTTTACATTTAAAGAATATTTACGGAATACCTATGACACAATTATAACAATCATAGACAAACCTGTCAACTATTATTGGCAAAATCTATAAATTCACCTGTGTGCGCCTGTATGTTGAAAAAGGCTGAAAAACAGGGGAAAAAATCACATCTTGAATTGCGTTCTTTTATCCTGTAAAATTAAGAAAGCATCCTTTCATGGTTTTCGCGCCGGAGAGCGGTGTGTGGAATGGAGATTATCATGGAAACAAAGATTATGATCATTACGAGTACATTTCTCGCTGGATTTATAAGGAACAGTTTAGAAAAATCTCCGGCTGGCTGTGAAATCCAGGTGAGGGAATACACGGATTTTGACTGCCTTGCCAGGATCTACCGGGAAAACGAGGAGGAAACCGACGGCTTTCTGATCAGCGGGATTTCCGCTGTATCTGCCATACGCAAGTCCGTCCGGCACATAAAAAAACCTGTCCTGTCCTTTCAGGCGGACCTGCCCTCGCTTTACCGGCTGCTGCTCGACTTTTTTCTGGAGGAGGAGCGCCCTGACCCCAGGCGCGTCATTTTTGATTTTCTCCTGCCCGTCCAGGAATCTGCGGAGAAATGCAGTGTTGATTATTTCCTCCGTCAAATAAAGATTTCCGATATCGAGAGCAAATTGGCCGACTGGCTCGATGCTATCTCCTACGATAGCCTGATGCAAATTGAAATGGTTATGATGCAGAAAATTTCAGAGCTTTGGAGCCGGGGCGCGATCGACATGGTCATCTGCGCGTACAGCTCCCTGATCCCGTTCCTTGAAAGCAGCAAGATACCCTACCGTTTTCACGGCCCTTCGCAAGAACAGGTACAAAAACAGATTGAAGAATTAAAGGCCCAGATCGAGGTACACAGAATGCGTGAAAATCTTCCTGCCGTCATCGCCGTCACGGACCCGGACGTCAGGAAAAACAGAAAAAAAGCTGAACTGTTCCGAAGCGCTTTCGCCGATATCCGGAAAGGCTTTCCCCTGGACGTTATCATCCAGGAGGAACAGGAGCATTACTATATCTATACAAGCGCGAAGATCGTCTCTTCCATTACGGATGAATTTAAAGCGTGCCGCATCCTTCCTTTTTTCCATGACCGTTATGGGCTTGACGCCTTTGCCGGGTACGGTATCGGCTATTATATTACAGAAGCCAGGAAAAATGCGGAAAATGCCCTGAAAGAATCCCTGTTTGCAGGTGGGAGCTTTGTTATGGACGAACAGCGGACGCTCCTCGGCCCCCTGAACTCATGCCAATATCTGGAGATCAGGCAGGACGACACGGAACTGGTCTACAAGATTGCCAGGCAGTGCAGGCTGTCCACCCTTACCATCCAAAAGCTGCTCTCCATCCTCCATCTGACCGGCTCCTCAAAAATCACCACACACGACCTGGCGCGGCATATGAACGTCACCGTCCGCAACGCCAGCCGGATCCTCCAGAATCTTGAAAAAGGCGGGGCGGCAGCGGTCGCCTATACCCAGTCCACCTCCTCAAAGGGGCGTCCTGTGAAGGTATATGAGCTTTCGATGCTTTTTCCGCCCCCAAAGAAGCGCTAGCGGCGGTAAATGGCCTGATCCGTATAGATCAGATCCATTGGCACATCCCACGGGTCAACCGGGACCTCCC
>CAZFSW010000121.1:0-4523 GCA_964521655.1 uncultured Dorea sp. | reverse complement strand
TCGTTCGCTTTCTGCAGAAGCCCCGCGTCCTGGTACACATCCCCCAGCTTGAAGTCCAAAAGCCCGCTCTGGCGGATGCCAAACAGATCCCCCGGCCCCCGAAGCCGCAGGTCTGCGCTTGCGATCTTGAAGCCGTCGTTCGTGTGGTTCAGGATTTCCAGCCGCTCTCTCGTCTCCTTCGATTTCGAGCCGCTCATAAAGATACAGTAGGACTGATAACTTCCCCGCCCCACGCGCCCCCGAAGCTGGTGGAGCTGCGCCAGCCCGAAGCGCTCAGCGTTCTCCACCATCATGACCGTGGAATTGGGAACGTCGATTCCCACCTCGATGACCGTCGTGGACACAAGAATTTGAATTTCATTCCTCCCGAAGCGGCTCATGATCTCATCCTTTTCTGCCTGCCGCATCCTGCCGTGAAGACACGCGACGCATATGTCCTCCCCCATCTCTTCTTTCAGGGAAGCCGCATAATCCGTCACATTCTCCACCTCTAAATTCTCG
Organism: uncultured Dorea sp.; assembly: GCA_964521655.1. Lineage (GTDB taxonomy): Bacteria > Bacillota > Clostridia > Lachnospirales > Lachnospiraceae > CAPEBR01. The sequence continues at coordinate 4,022 of CAZFSW010000121.1, read as the reverse complement.
CTTTCCTCTACCATCGGGCAGATGATGTAGCACTGCCTGCCCTCTGCGATCTGTTTTTTCATAAATGCATACGCCGTCTGCCGGTACTCTGTACCCACGACGCAGTTCTTAATGGGAAGCCGGTTCGCGGGCATCTCGTCGATGACAGAAATATCCAGGTCGCCGTACAGGATAATGGCAAGCGTCCTCGGGATCGGCGTCGCGCTCATGACCAGCACATGGGGGAGGCCGCCCTTACCCGCGAATGCTTCCCGCTGCCTGACCCCGAAGCGGTGCTGCTCGTCCGTGATGACAAGCGCGAGATGATCATAAGTCACCCCGCCCTGGATGAGCGCGTGCGTGCCGATGATGATCTTCGCAAGCCCGCACTCGATGCGCTCATAAGCCCTACGCTTTTCCTTCGTTCCCATAGAGCCCGTGAGCAGCACTACCTTGATCGGCACATTGTATGCTTCAAATAACCTCGTGACCGTCTCGTAATGCTGCCTCGCCAGAACCTCCGTCGGCGCCATCATCGCGCCCTGATAACCGCTGTACGCCACGCTCATAAGCGCCAGAACCGCCACGATCGTCTTGCCGGAGCCCACATCGCCCTGCACAAGCCTTGACATGGCGGTATCTGAGGACAAGTCGTCCGCGATCTCCCCCCACACCCGCTTCTGCGCGCCCGTAAGCTCATAGGGGAGCTTTGCCAGAAAGTCCTCCGTCTCTTTACATTTTCCTATCACATACTCATTGGCTATGCGCCCTTTCCCCTCCTTCAGCTTCCGAAGCGAGAGGATAAACTCCAAAAATTCCTCAAAGACGAGCCGCTCCCTGGCATGGCAGAATACTTCCTTATCCTCCGGAAAATGGATGCCCCGGATGGAATAATTATATTCCGCAAGCCCGTATTTTAACCGAAGCGACTTAGGCAGCGTCTCCTTCGTCAGATCCAGCCCGTCGATGACCTGCCGGACCGCCCTAGACACCGCGTTGTTGGAAAGCCCGGCCGTGAGCCCGTAGATTGGCTGTAATGTGTGCAGCTTCTCCTCATATTTCCCGCACGGGTAGAAAATCTCCGGCTGCTCCATCACCACGCCCGTCTTCCTTTGCATGACCCGCCCCCGCAGCGTGATGCGCCCGCCGCCTGCAAGCGTGCTGCGAAGGAACGGCATATTGAACCAAACTACTTTAAGCGTCCCGGTGAGATCCTTCACGTAGGCGGTCGTCACCTGCATTTTGCGGCTTCCCGACACCTGGACGCGCCCGTAGAGCATCCCGGTCACGGCCATCGTCCGCCCCTCCTCTATCTCGCTCACCGGCACGGGCTCCTCATACACGTCGTACCCCCGCGGATAGTAGCGCAGCAGGTCGCCCGCCGTATAGACGCCCAGCTTCGCAAATAATTTCTCCGTCTTTTCTCCGACGCCTTTCAATTCCCTGATCCCGCTCTGTTCAGTCATACGCAGGCCCTTTCAAAGAAAGCTGGAAAAAAATCCTTACTCCACCGCAAGCACATAATAATAGATGGGCTGCCCTCCGGAATGCACGTCCACATCCACATCGGGATACTGCGCTTCAATCTCCTTCGTAAGCTCTGCGGCAGCCTCCTCTCTCACTTCCTCCCCGTAGTAGAGGCTGATCAGCTCCGAATCCTCGTCCACAAGACGCTTTAGCATCTCCTTGACCGTCTCCTCCGCGTTTTTGCCGACGGCGAGGATCCCGCTGTCGCCGATGCCCATGATATCGCCCTCGTGGATCTCCTTGTCGTCGATATGGGTATCCCGCACTGCATAAGTGACCTGCCCGGACTTGACATGCTTGATTTCTTCGAGCATCGCCGCCTCGTTCGCCTGCGCGCTCTCTTCCGGCATGAAGCCTATGATCGCGGTGATCCCCTGCGGGACGGTCGTGGTCGGGATGACGATGATCTGCTTATCCTTCACGAGCGCTTTCGCCTGGTTTGCCGCCAGGACGATATTCTTATTGTTCGGCAGGATAAAGATATGTTCGGCGTTCACCTGCTCCACCGCACGCAGCATATCTTCTGTACTCGGATTCATCGTCTGCCCGCCCTCGATCACATAGTCCGCGCCAAGCTCCCGGAAGATGCCGTTCAGTCCCTCCCCGATGGAGACTGCGATAAAGCCCATCGGTTTTACCGGCCCGGTCGGCACTGTTTTCTGTTCCTTTTTTGACGCGCCCGCATCTGCGGCCTGCTGTGCGGCGAGTCTCTGCGCGTCCTTGATCAGCTTCTCCTGATGCTCCTCGCGCATATTATCAATCTTTATGCGGGAGAGCTGTCCGTAGGTCAGCGCGCGCTGGATCGCAAGCCCCGGGTCGTTCGTATGGACATGCACCTTCACTACATCCTCGTCCGCCACACACACGATCGAATCCCCGATAGAGGAAAGGTAGGTCTTGAAATCCCGCTCCTCTTCCTCTGTCAAGTCCTTTTCCGCAAGGATGATAAATTCCGTACAGTACCCAAACCGGATATCCGCCGTGTCCTGCATATCCGCTTTCGCCGCCGTGTCCTGCGCGCCCGCTTTCGCTGCCATCATTCCCGCTCCGACTTCGATGGGGCCATACTCAGTTTCTTTTCCCAGAAATGCGTCGCAGCACCCGCGCAGGATCTCCAGCAGGCCCTGCCCGCCGGAATCCACGACCCCCGCCTCCTTAAGCACCGGAAGCATATCCGGGGTTTTTGCGAGCACCTCCTCCGCGCGCGTGATGAGCGCCGGGATAAATTCTTCGAGGTCATCCGTCTGAAGCGCCATCTCCGCCGCTTTCTCCGCGACTCCGCTTGCCACCGTGAGGATCGTCCCCTCCTTCGGCTTCATCACCGCCTTATATGCGGTATCGCGCGCCCTCTGGCACGCTGCGGCGAGGATCACGGCATCCAGCTCCCGCTCCTCGCGGATCGCTTTCGTAAACCCGCGCAGAAGCTGGGAGAGGATGACGCCCGAATTCCCCCTTGCGCCCCTTAAAGAGCCGGAAGAGATCGCTTTCGCGAGCTTCTTCATATCCGGCTTCTCTAAGGCCGCCACTTCTTTGGCGGCCGCCATGATCGTAAGAGACATATTCGTTCCCGTGTCGCCGTCCGGCACAGGAAACACATTCAGCTCGTTGATAAACTCTTTTTTCGCTTCAATACTCTGCACGCCCGCGAAAAACATCTTCGCAAGCATGTCCGCATCAATCGTCTTTGTAGCCACTTCCTATGTCCTCCTTCAGCTAATCGATGGCTCTCACGCCTTCAATATAGACATTAATCTTATCTATGGGCATTCCCGAAAACTCTTCGACCCGGTATTTCACATTTTCAATCAGGTTATCCGTCACTGCGGAAATGCTCACGCCATACGCCACGATAATATGGAAATCCAGCGTCACATGGTTCTCCTCCGAGATCCCCACCTGGATCCCCCTGGTCAGGCTCTCCCTCTTTAACAGATGGACCAGCCCGTCCTTCATATTTACCGCCGCCATACCCACGATGCCAAAGCATTCCACAGCCACCGAACCGGCATATTTCGCGATCACATCAGGCTCAATGGTGATAATGCCATGATCCGTACTCATACTACCCTTCATACTGAAACCTCCACTTCTCTGTGCCAGACGCATAATCTACGCAATTCACAAACTTATTATACCCTGTTTCTTTACATATGACAAATAGAAAATCAGGCAGGCCGAAAAAAACCCGAATTCCCATCCGGGATCCGGGTTCATTTACCAAAACCTATGCACGCTCAACTTTTCCTGACCTTAAGCAAGAAGTACACACATACATTCTCTGTCTTGCGCCGTTCTCCGTCTTAACGCGGACACGCTTTACATTTGACTTCCACATCCTCGGCGTCTTTCTGTTTGAGTGGCTCACATGGTTCCCAAAATGGGCGCCCTTGCCGCAAATCGCGCACTTTGCCATGACTGCACCTCCTAACGCTCTTAATAAGCCCATGTCACGCGGGCTCGCAACAATAGGTATTTTAACAGAAGATTTCCGGAAATGCAAGTATTATTTCCAAAAT
>CAZFSW010000120.1:0-4532 GCA_964521655.1 uncultured Dorea sp. | reverse complement strand
TTTTTCGTAGAGCGTTCTACTCTGCGAAAGTTTTTTGTGTACGAGCGGAATTGCCGGGCTTTGGGAGGATTGTGTTTTGAACAGTCAGATGGTGGTGGTTCAGACAATTACCGGGAAGGAAGACCTGTTGCTTACATACATGGAGAAAATAAGAAGCGTACAGAACCTTGTGCAAGATACCTTTTTCCCAATGCGGCAGGTGAGAAAGAGATTTCACGGACAATGGAACACAGTCATCGAAAGGCTGTTTCCCGGATATTTATTTATTGAGACAGAGGATCCCAAAAGCTTGTTTTTAAAATTGAAAAAAGTGCCAATGCTGTCCAAGATACTTGGCAATCCAGAAGTTAGCTTTATTACGCTAAATCCAGAAGAAGAGGACTTCATACGGAGGATTGGCAGAAACCGGGGCGACCACTGCATCGGGATCAGTACGGTCCGGATCGAGTCGGATGCCCCATATAAACAGGGAGATAAAGTAACGGTCATCTCCGGAGATCTGGCAGATTTTCAAGGGGAGATCGTTGGCTATGATTTTCATAAGAAGAAAGCGATGATTCAGACGCAGATGTTTGGCGGAACTGTAATCTACGCAGGAATCGAGTTATTGGCAAAGACATAAGGAAACAGGAGCAAGAAGCACTTACCACAAAGCGATATGCTAAGGGGCAGTCGCCGGAGAGGTAGGGAACAGACAGAAGGAAAGGACACAGGAGGATGTAAAATTATGCAAAACGCCTGTGGATGGCGGAGCATACCTTTCTGGAAGGAAGTTTTGGGCTTCTTTGGAATCTATAATTTGAAAATCATATATTACCCGTGAGGAAAATGATGCTGACAAGGAAACTGCTGAGGTTTAGCGGCAAGGAAAAAAAAGACACCGCAGCCAGACCCGGGAAGCCCGCCGGAAAGCTAAAACGCCTGCCGGGATGCTTCACCGAGGTTCACTGCCACATCATCCCGGGCGTGGACGACGGCGCGCCGGATATGGAGGCAGCGCTCGCCCTGCTCAGGGAGGAATACAGGCAGGGGGTGAGGGATGTGATCCTGACCCCGCATCTGCGCAGGGGGGAAAATGACCCCGGGGAGATACGGGATCAGTTTGTGAGGCTGTGCAAAGCAGCCAGGGAAGAGGAGGCCAGCCTACGCCTTCATCTGGGGAGCGAGCTTTATTATGACAGCGAGACAGTTAAGAGCTTAAGAAAAGGGAAAGCTTTCCCGATGGCCGGGAGCCGGTATGTGCTCGTGGAATTTGCGCCCGGAGAGCATTTCGCCTATATCAGCCGGGCGATGGACGAGGTGATGATGGCGGGCTACCTGCCAGTCCTGGCCCATGTGGAGCGTTATGCGAGCGTGGCGGGACATCTGGAGAGGGTAAGCGTCCTGAAGGAAAAGGGCGTCTATATCCAAGTGAACGCAAACAGCTTCCTGAACCATCCAAAGCGCAAGGAGCTGCTTGGACTGGCACAGGAGGGGATGATAGACTTCGTTGGCACGGACTGCCACCGGCCGGACTGGCGCCCGGTGTGCATGGAGCAGGCATGCATATACCTGCTCCCGCGCCTCAAAAGGGAAGACTACTGCCGGATATTCTTTGAGAATCCGCAGAATATTATAGAAGACAGGGTAATCTGAGAATCTGCAGAATATCACAGAAGACAGGGTGATGTGAAAATCCGCAGAATACCACAGAAGACAGAGTGATATGGCAAGCCTCGCCAGGGCGGGCAGCCAGACGGACTTAAAGCCGGACAAAGCAGCAGGAGGAGACATGGAACAGAACTTTAGCCAGAATGAGAACGATGAGATAGAGATTGACTTGGGGGAGCTGTTTTTCGTGCTGCTGGGGCACTGGAAGCGGATTGTCCTGGCGGCGGTCCTGGCGGCGGCGGTCGTGTTCGCGTACTGCAGCCTCCTCGTGACGCCGCAGTATGAATCCACCGCAAAGCTTTACGTGCTGAGCAAAAGCACGTCGCTTACGAGCCTTGCGGACGTCCAGCTCGGCACGAGCCTCACGCAGGACTACATGGAAGTCGTGAACAGCCGCCCGGTGCTGGAGGAGGTCATCGAAAAGCTGGCGCTGGAGGATACCTATGAGGAGCTGCGGGACCGGCTGGAGGTGGAGAACCCGTCGGACACGCGCATCCTGGCGATCACCGTGCGCGACCCTGACCCGGAGCGCGCGAAGGAGATCGTAGATGAGGTGGCGGATGCGTCTGCGGACTTCATCGCTGACAAGATGGACCAGGACTCGCCGAACGTGTTTGAGAACGGTTATGTAAACAAGGAAAAGGTAAGCCCCGCGAGGATGAGGGATTCGGCGATCGGCGGGCTTGTCGGCGCACTCCTTGCCGTCGCGCTGGTGGTTGTGCTGCATTTGATGAACGACACAGTCATGGCAACGGATGATATTGAAAAATACCTCGGAATGAACACGCTCGCTTCCATCCCGCTGGAAGGAGGGGGACAGGCGAACCCGAAGAGACTGAAAGCGGGGAAAGCAAAGAAGACGAAGAAGCAGCCTAATGGGAAAGCGAAGCAGAAGGATGCGGATAAAAAGCCGTAGGCAGCGCGGCAGGAGGAAAGAGGGCTGCAAAAAAGGGCTGCAAGAAAAAAGGCGCAGATGGAAAGCCGCAGGCAGTGCAGCCAGGCAGCAAAGCGCGAGGATATGGCCGCGGGAAGCAAAAAAAGACAGGAGCAGGGAAATGGAAGTAGTGAAGTTCGGGGTCTGGGAGCCCTTAAGCTATAACAGGACGGAGGCAATCCGCACGCTCCGCACGAACATACAGTTCTGCGGCGACGAGATCAAGACGGTGGCGTTCACGAGCTGCCGCCAGAACGAGGGGAAGAGCACGGTGGTGATGGATCTCGCGCGCTCAGTCGCGGAGTCCGGGAAGAAAGTACTGGTGGTAGACGCGGATATGCGCAAATCCGTCATGGTCGGGAGGCTTCGCGTAAGCAGTAAGTCCGGAAGCCCCATCTACGGCCTGACCCACTACTTAAGCGGGCAGAAGAAGCTGCGCGACGTGCTGTGCATATCTGCGCAGGAGAAATATATGCACGTCATCTTCGCTGGACCGGCGGCGCCGAACCCCACGGAGATGCTGGGGAACCATTACTTCGGGGAGATGATGGCGTTCGCGAGGGAGAACTACGACATGGTGCTGGTGGACTGCGCTCCGCTTGGCATGGTGATCGACGCGGCGGTTGCGGCGAAAAGCTGCGACGGGGCAGTGCTGGTGATCTCGCAGGGAACTGCGGGGCGCAGGGAGATCCTGGAGGTGAAAGGCCAGCTCGAGGCGAGCGGCGTGAAGATCCTCGGCGCAGTCCTCAACAAGGTGAATATCAGCCAGAACGGGTATTACGGGAAATACTACGGATACGGGCGTTACGGGAAGTATTACGGGAGATATGAGGAGTATGGCGGTGCGAATGCTGCGGAAAAGAAATAAGGAAGCAGACAGAGGGCCGGATAAGAGAGCGGCCAAAACGCCAGAACGCAAGGCGGCCGGGACGCCGGACCAGAGGGAGGGCAAGCGCGCGCTCATGAGACGTGCGGAGCTTGCCGCCGGGGCGCTCCTTGCGTTCCTGCTCTGTGTCCTCGCCATCCTTGTATACCGGGACAGGCAGGAGGTATCGGCGCAGGCGAAAAAGCAGGGGGCGCAGTCCGCGGGCGCTCAGGAAGAGGAGGACTTCATCACCTGGAATGGAAAGAAATATCAGTATAACAAGGACATAGAGGTATGCCTGTGCATGGGCATCGACAAGAGCGAGGCAATCGAGGAGAAGGTGGACGGCTACGAGGGGCTGTCCGACGCAAATATGCTGGTCTGCGTCAACAAGGAGAGCGGGGAAGTGAAGATCCTCGCCATCCCGAGGGATACGATGGTTACGGTCAAGGTGGTCGATGAGGACGGCGGATTCGTGGAGACGGTGAGGCAGCAGCTCACGCTCCAGTACGCTTACGGCAATTCCACGAAGGAGAGCTGCAAGCTGATGGCAGAGACAGTGTCGAACCTCCTGTACCGGATACCGATTAACCGGTACTGCTCTATCAATATGGAGGCGCTCCCAACTATCAATGACGCGGTGGGCGGGGTGGACGTCGCGGCGCTGCAGGATATCGAGCTGAGCGGGGGGACCGTCTTTACCGGGGAACAGGTACACTTAGAGGGCGCGGACGCGCTTACCTATGTGCGCTACCGGGATACAGCCATAGACGGCAGCGCGATGGACCGGCTGGCGAGGCAGAGCCAGTATATCGCCGCCTACCTGGAAAGGGCTGGCGAGGCGATCCGGCAGGATCCGGGGCTTGTATCCGACATTTTTGAAAGCCTGGACGATAATGTGTACAGCAACCTCACGGCGGACGACCTCGGGAAAGCTGCGGAGGCGATGGCAGGGTCAGGCTCCGGCTCAGGCAGCGGGAATATCCTGACCGTCCCGGGCGAGGTGGTGAAGGGCGAGAAGCTGGAGGAGTTCCATGTGGACGAGGACCAGCTTAAGGAAATGATCATCCAGACCTTTTATAT
>CAZFSW010000119.1:0-4538 GCA_964521655.1 uncultured Dorea sp. | reverse complement strand
TATGGCAGGATCAACCTACGGGACCTTATTCACAGTCACCACCTGGGGGGAATCCCACGGCGCGGCGATCGGCGCCATCATTGACGGCTGCCCGGCCGGGCTTCCCCTTTCAGAAGCGGATATACAGGCTTATCTGGACCGCCGCAGGCCCGGGCAGAGTAAGTTTGCGACAAAAAGAAAGGAAAGCGATACCGCAGAGCTCCTTTCCGGGGTTTTCGAGGGCAGGACGACCGGAACACCCATCTCTGTGATGGTCAAAAACCAGGACCAGCGTTCCCGGGATTACGGGAAGATAAGGGACTGCTACCGTCCGGGGCACGCCGATTATACCTTTGACGCCAAATATGGCTTCCGGGACTACCGGGGCGGCGGGCGTTCCTCCGGGCGCGAGACGATCGGGCGCGTAGCTGCGGGCGCTGTGGCTGCCAAAGCATTAAAAGAGCTCGGGATTGAAGTGTCCGCATACACAAAATCCATCGGAAACATCTGTATCCCTGCATCCGAATACCGTTACAGCCAGATCATGGAAAATGCCCTGTATATGCCGAACAACGATTACGCAGCAAGGGCTTCTGAGCTTTTAGAAACATACATGAAAGAGCAGGATTCGTGCGGCGGCGTGATTGAGTGCATGATCACCGGCGTACCTGCCGGTATCGGCGAGCCCGTCTTCCACAAGCTGGACGCCGCGCTTGCAAACGCTGTCATGTCCATCGGCGCGGTAAAGGGCGTGGAGATCGGGGACGGCTTCGCGGCGGCAGAAGCTCTCGGAAGTCATAATAACGACGCATTCTGCTCCGAAAACGGACATATTAAGAAGGAGACGAACCACTCCGGCGGGACGCTCGGCGGCATCAGCGACGGCAGCCCCATTATCCTAAGAGCCGCCGTAAAGCCCACCCCGTCCATCTCACAGGAGCAGAAAACCGTCACAAGGGCGGGAGAGGACACAAGCATCTCCATCACAGGACGCCACGACCCAGTCATTGTGCCAAGAGCTGTGGTTGTCGTGGAATCTATGGCGGCCATCACGCTTTTAGATATGCTGATGATTGGCATGTCTTCAAAAATGGAGAGCCTCAGGGCATTTGTCAGACATGGAAGCACCCGCCGCCTATAAATTCCCTGAGAAGAGAGTTCATAGGCACATTTTCACTTCCGATCCCGACAAAGTAATCCAGGAACTTTAACAGCCTTTTTGCCTCCACATATTCCGGGCAGTCCCGGTCGATCCCGAAAAGCTGTGCCTCCACATAGGGCTTCAGCACTGACAGCTCATAGATGAGGGCAGAATTGAACATTACATCTGCCTCCTCCTGAAAAGGAAAAATATTTTCCTCCTCTCCCTTCCTCACAGACGGCCATCTGGCGATCGTCCTCTGCGCGGAAGCGCCTCTCGTCCTCGCGTCGCGCACGATGCGTCTGAGGAGCCGCCCATCCGTAGTGGGAATGCGGTTGTGCTCGTCTATATTGAGCTGCGTGAGCGCACTGATATAGATTTTAAACTTATGGCTGTCGGCAAGGTTTTCTGTGAGCTTTGGGTTCAGGCAGTGGATGCCCTCGATGACCAGCACGTCATTCTTCCCAAGCTTCTTCGGCTTCCCCGTATATTCCTTACGTCCGTTGACAAAATCAAATGTGGGGATCACCACTTCCTTCCCGGCGAGGAGCTCCTGCATCTGCCTGTTGAACAGCGCTACGTCCACCGCGCCCAGGCATTCAAAATTATAATCTCCGCCCGCGTCTCTCGGCGTATCTGCCCGCTCCACAAAATAATTGTCAACCGCAATCGGGTGCGGAACCAACCCGTTTGCCCGAAGCTGCACGGAAAGCCTGTGCGAAAATGTCGTCTTTCCCGAAGAGGACGGGCCCGCGATCAGGATGAACTTAATCTCGGGCTTCTTTGCGATGAGCCCGGCGATATCGGCGATTTTCTTCTCCTGGAGCGCCTCCTGGACAAGCACGGTTTCCCAGACGTCGCCCTTCGTGATCCGCTCATTTAACGCGCCGACCGTCTCGATCCCCTGCAGCTTCCCCCACGCGAGGGATTCCTTTAAGACCTGGAACAGCTTCCTCTGGGGGGCAAACTCAGGAACCAGGGTGGGAGCGGATTTCTCCGGCATCTGGAGGACAAAGCCCTCGTCGTAAAGATATAATTTGAAATATCTCAGATATCCTGCGCTCGGCACCATATAGCCGTAGTAATAATCCTCAAACTCATTCATGCTGTAAATGTTCACCTTAGAAACCCGGCGGTAATGAAACAGCTTCTCTTTATCGTACATCCCATGCTGGCAGAAAATCGCAATCGCGTCGTCAAGATTGACGCTGCGCTTGTGAATCGGCATATCCGCGTCGATCATCTCCTGCATCCTCGCGGCGACACGTTCCAGAAAAGTCTGATCCAGAACCACATCCCCCTCCACGGTGCAGTAATAGCCCTTGCTCACCGAATAATGGATCTGCACCTTCTTTACCGTCTCATGCCCGCCCACATCATAGACCGCCTTGACGAGCATCAGGCTCATGCTGCGCTTGTAGGCGGCGTTTCCAATCTCATCCCCCGTCGTGACAAAGCGCAGGCAGCAATCCTTCTTCAGCCTTTTGTGAAGCTCCTGGAGCTTGTTGTTCACAAACACCAGGACGATGTCATTGTCATAATCCGCCTGGAAATCCCGCGCAATCTCCTGATATGTAGTTCCGGCCTCATACTGCCTGATTACGTCATTCACCTGTACGGTATACATAAACCGTCCTCCTGTCTCTCTAAAAAACTGTCACGAAATAGCTGATACTGCGGCAGTTCCTAAATGGTAATAAACGGATGTCTCACCGGCGCCGCAGACACTTTCACCTGCTGAAGCCTCTCCCTAAAGAAAGATACCATATCCTCCACAAATATATGTTCTATCCCATAATGCCCCGCGTCGATCACCGCCATCCCCTGTGCCTGTGCGTCGGTTCCCTCATGATGGCCGATATCGCCCGTCACCAGCACATCCGCCCCTTTAGAAAGCGCGGCGCCGATCACGCTTTTCCCCGAGCCGGGGCAGATGCCCACATACTCCACACGCTTTCCCATATCTCCGAATACACGCAGAGCATCAAGCTGGAATGCCTTTTTCACCCGTCCGCAGAACTCCGCAAGCGTCAGCGGCTCTGTCCGCGCCAGCTTCCCGATGCCTTCCTCTTCTCCATCCCCGCAAACGCCTGTGGCCTCTAAGGCCTCCGCGCCCGTAAGCCCCAGCTTCTCACAGGACAGCTCTCCCATCCTCTTTACATCATAATTAGTGTGCATGGCGTAATACGAGATGTCCTCCCTGATCAGCCCAAGCGCCCTCGCGCCGATGAAATCCCTGTTTGTCACCTGCTTAAGCCCGGAGAAAATGAGGGGATGGTGCGTAACCAGCAGGTCGGCCCCCGCACGCGCCGCATCGCCTATCACAGTGTCGTCCGCATCCAGGGCCACATAGATATGCCCTACCTCCTTATCGTCCCTGCCGACAAGCAGGCCCACATTATCCCATTCAAGCGCGCTGCTTTTCGGATAGGTATCCTCGATCACCTCAATAATCTCTCTGCATAGCATCCAAATCCGCCTCCTCACATTCTGCCCTGCAACTGAATTGCATCCTCTTCACACCCTGCCTTGTAACAGGACAGCGCCTTTTTTGCACAGGAAATATCTGACTCCAGCTCCCCAAGCCGCCGGGCGGCTCCCTCCGTCCTCTTCTGCCCACGAAGCTTCCTGAATATCGCCTCTTTCCTTTGCAGCTCCTTTTTAATATACGAAAAAAGTACCGGATGTGTGTGCTCCAGAAGCCTCTTCCCATAGCGGTACTCCCATTCCTCATAGTTTTCAGGCTCCCCGTGCGCTACCTTCATCACCGGATAATACTTCCCGTCCTCCGCCGCCATGTCCTCAGCAAGGATCCTCATGCCATGTCCGTTGAGATAGCGGCGCACAAGGGCGATTTCCGACTGGGGCTGGAGGATCCAGAACCGCATGCCGCGAAGCGTATCTTTCCCTTCCTCCATGATCCGGATGGCCAGGCCGCCGCCCATACCGGCAGCAACCATCGCGTCAGCCTCGCCGGGCGCTACATTTTTAAGACCGTCCGACAGCCTCGCCTCGATCCGGTCTGTAAGACCGTGCGCCTCAATGTTGGCGCGCGCCCTCGCAAGCGGGCCCTCCCTGATATCCAGCGCCAGCGCCCGGGGTGAGATCCCCTCTTCTACCAGATAAATAGGGACATAGCCGTGATCTGTCCCCACATCCGCGACAGAAGCGCCCTCTGTCACAAGACCCGCGACCGCAGAAAGTCTTTTTGATAATCCCATAGGCGCTTCTTCCTTAATCCAGATAATCCTTTAATTTTCTGCTCCTGCTTGGATGGCGGAGCTTGCGCAGCGCCTTTGCCTCAATCTGCCGGATCCTCTCGCGGGTAACGTCGAACTCCTTTCCGACCTCCTCCAGCGTGCGCGCGCGCCCGTCATTCATGCCGAAGCGCAGCCTCAACACCTTCTGCTCCCTGTCC
>CAZFSW010000118.1:0-4616 GCA_964521655.1 uncultured Dorea sp. | reverse complement strand
TGATTCCGGCTGTGCAAGCGGCGTGATCGATATCTATACGGACTGGTAAGGACAAAGCGTCAACATCTCTTTTGACGCTTTCATCATAGGACACAGCAGCAAGGAGCAGCAAATAGATGCGCGTGGGGATATTTGATTCGGGAATCGGGGGACTGTCCGTGCTCCATCAGGCATTGCGCATGATGCCCGGCGTAGATTTCCTTTATTATGCGGACGAGGAGCATGTACCTTACGGGGAGAAGACGAGGCGGCAGATCTGGGAGTATATTGATGGAATCATAGGGTTCATGCTTGAAAACAGGGTGGACGCTATCGTTATCGCGTGCAATACGGCGACCAGCGTCGCAACGAAAGAATATCGGGGCAGCTTCCCCGTGCCGATCATCGGGATGGAGCCGGCGGTCAAAAGAGCGGTGGAGCTGTACCATGATGCGCCTGGACGGATCCTTGTGGCGGCGACGCCCGTGACGATTGCCGGGGAGAAGCTCCACGACCTCTTAGAGAAGGTGGACAGGGAGGAGAATGTTGACCTTGTTGCGCTCCCGGAGCTTGTGAGGCTTGCGGAAAAGGGAGCTTTTGAGACGGAAGAGGCCAAGCGGTATCTGCGAGGGGAGCTTGGCGGATATCCGCTGTGTGAATATAAAGCGTTTGTGCTGGGGTGTACGCATTTTAATTATTTTAAGGCGTTGTACCGCAGGATCTTCCCGGAGGGTGTGCATTTGGTCGATGGAAACGAGGGGACGATCCGCCAGCTTATGAGGAAGCTTCCGGGCGGATGCGCGCCGCGCGCAGACAAAAACGGCGGGGTTGAATATTATTTTTCCGGAAAGCCTGTGGGGAAAGAGGACAGCATCCGGATCAGGAAGTATATGGAGCAGCTTGCAGGGCAGTCCTGCATCCATAAGGTTGTATCCCAGGATCCGGGAAGGGACTTATAAATATGAGAGAGATCAAATGCCCCAACTGCGGGGAAGTGTTTGTGGTAGATGAATCAGGCTACGCGCAGATCGCGCGTCAGGTCAGGGACAAGGAATTTGAAAAAGAACTGAAGCGACGCGAGAAGGATTTTGAAGAAATGAAGGAGAGCGACGTGAAGCTCGCGCGTATGGAGCAGAAGGAGGAGTACGACAGAGAGCTTTTGCAGAAGGAAGCGGAGCTGTCCAGGAAACAGAGGACGATTGAAAAGCTGGAGGCGCAGCTTTCCGGAAATGAGAGGGAAAGGAAGCTGGCAGTCTCCGAGGCAGTGCAGGAAAAGGAAAAAGAGCTTTCCATGAAAAGGACGGAGATTGTGGAGCTGAAAAGCCAGTTGTCTAATCAGACGGCGGAAAGCGAGCTGAAGGAAAAGTCCCTGCAAGAACAGTATGAGGAAAAGCTGAAATTAAAAGACGAGCAGATTGAGTATTACAGGGATTTTAAAGCCAGACAGTCCACTAAGATGGTGGGCGAGAGCCTGGAGCAGCACTGCCTGAACCAGTTTAATTCGCTGCGGATGACCGCGTTTCCGTCCGCCTATTTTGAGAAGGATAACGACGCGAGGACGGGGAGCAAAGGCGATTTTATTTTCAGGGAAGAGGCAGAGGGAGTGGAGTTCATTTCCATCATGTTTGAGATGAAAAACGAGATGGATGAGACTGCCACGAAGCACAAAAACGAGGATTTCCTGAAGGAACTGGACAAAGACCGGCGGGAGAAGGGATGCGAGTACGCGGTGCTCGTCTCGCTTCTGGAGATTGACAACGACCTGTATAACAACGGAATTGTGGATGTGTCCTACAAGTATGAGAAAATGTACGTGGTGCGCCCGCAGTTCTTTATCCCGATGATTACGCTGCTTCGAAATGCAGCGCTAAATTCGCTCAAATACCGCCGTGAGCTTGAGGTGGTCAAAAGCCAGCAGGTGGATATCAGGAACTTTGAGGAAAATATGAATGCGTTTAAAAGCGGATTTGCGCGCAATTACAGGCTTGCGAGCGAGAGATTCAAGACGGCGGTCGAGGAGATCGACAAGACGATCACGCATTTGCAGAAGACCAAGGAGGCGCTGCTCTCCTCGGAAAATAATCTCCGGCTGGCGAATGACAAGGCGGACGATCTGAGCATTAAGAGGCTGACGAAGAATGCGCCGTCAGTGAAGGCGATGTTTGAGGAGCTGTCAGACACGGAGAGCAAAAATCAAAGCTAAGCGCCGTGTGTCCCGGCCGCCGCTTCTTACGGCTTTGCCGGGACACACAGGAAGCTTTCTTTTTTTCGCCAATTATCGTGTTACTCTTATTTATGATTCCTGCGCCGGATCCTCCTTGTCCACGACCTTGATGATCCCTTTCTTCCACATGATCCAGGAGGTCAGGATGCCGACCGGAAGCATAAGGATGATGCAGATGCCCACGAAGCCGTTGAGGACCTGGCCCATATTCAGGATGCGGGCGGCGATGGACAGCACGCTCATGATGATCAGCACAGGGATGACGCCCTTGACGCCGCCCTTTACGACTTGCTTGCCGTTGGAGGTGCTGGCGAACAGTCCCAGCGCCATAGAGCCGAACAGGGCGGGCAGCAGATAGTTAGATGCCGTCTTCACTGCGGGCAGTTCAAAGATCGGGCTGATGGCGGAGGCGCAGATCGTTGCTAACGTCAGCACTGCAACGGTGATGATGGAAGATACTGCCACCGCCACAGATGAGATCGCCTCGCCCTCCGGGGTGTTGGGGCGTTTTTTTGTCAGGTTCATAGCGTTCGCCGCCACAGGCAGCTTAAGGTTCATAATGTTGCCGGTAATAAAGGCAAGATAGGAAGAGCAGCCCAGGATCGGGGTGTAGCTGATGGCCTCGGACAGCCCTACCGGTATGTAGATCAGAAGGATGCTGATGGTGCTCAGGTTGAACACCTCGCCGGCGCTTGGGACGCAGTCATACACGCCCAGTACGATAAACGGCAGCGCGATCATGTAGACCAGCGCGATCAGTGTTCCGATGCGGCCCCAGCGATGGCACCAGCTCTGGAAGGAATCCATAGTCTGTACAGGGGCGTTTTCTTGATTCTTCTTCATATTCACAATCTCCCTTCGCTTAAGATAATAGTTTAACCCAGAAAACAGAGGAAATCAGTCCGCCCAGCATGGAAAATGCCATGACAAAGTTGTTCAGCCATGCAAGCTTTGGCTTGCTGGCGAGCGCGCCGACCAGTAACGCCACTATGAGTCCTGTGATCATGACCGCCGCCTGCACGCTGTCGGTGAACAGCAGGATGGGGATGTACACGGAGAACATGACCAGCATAAACACGCCGGACAGGACATTGCGCCACGTGCTTTTTTTGTTGGCGGGATTGGTGTCAGACAGATCCACGCTCTTGCACAGCTTCTTGCCAAGCGGCAGCAGGATCAAAAAGCCTGAGAGCATGCCGACGCTCATCAGGATCATGACAACGCCGAACTGCTTTCCGCTGGCTGCCTCCAGCATCTCCGCAGAGGAGGCGTAGCCCATAACATTGGAAATGGAGCTTGCGATCATGGTTTCGTAGGATAGCGAGCCGATGACGCTAAGCCTCCACCACGACCAGATGGCGCCCAGAACCGTGATCAGCACAAACAGTCCTACCACGATGGAAAGGCTTGGCACGATGGAGAAAATGGCGCTGGAGCGGATGACAGTTTTAATCTCCTCGTCGGAGATCCCCAGCTCCTTGCAGTGCTTCATTGCCTTTCGAAGATAGATCACGGAAAATGCGACGATATAAGCAAGGCCGATAACGACCAGAGCTAACAGCAACGGACTTGAAACGATATCTTTCATTGTAACATTCATAGAATCTGTCTCCTTTCTGTGTTGTTATGAATTGGCATGCTCTGCCAGCCAGCGGACCGCGCAGTGGGCAAGGCATGCCGCCCCGATCGGGAGCACGTCCTCGTTGAACTGCACCTTGGGATTGTGTGCGGAATAGCTTCCGCGCTCGTCCATGAAACCGGCTGAGAGGTACATAAAGGCGCTGGGGACCCGTTCCGCGATCAGCGCAAAGTCCTCCGAGGCACTGGCGGTAACGCCGGGATAGGGCGTAAGCCCCGGAATGGGAAGCTCCTTCATGTAGCTAACCATCTCTTCGGTCAGGTCGTGATCGCAGACCAGCGCGGGCACACCCTCTTCAATCTCTGCATCTGCCGTGCCGCAGTAGACCTTTGCAGTGCAAAGGGCAACCTCCCGGATCCGTTCGAGCAGCTTCTTGCGCGCCGCAGCGTCATTGCACCGGAGCGTTCCCTTTAACACCGCCGTGTCGGGGATGATATTGGGAGCGGAGCCGGAATTGAATTGCCCGACTGTCAGCACGCATGCTGCGGAGGGGTCGGTCTCTCTTGCGATCAACTCCTGCAAGGCCAGGTAGATGTGGACGCCGATATTGATCGGGCTCACCGTGGTATGGGGATAGGCCCCGTGGCCGCCCATGCCGTGGACAGTGATGGTGAAGCTGTCCATGGAAAACATCATCGCGGAATTGCTGTTGTACATAAACAGTCCCACTGGCATCTTCCCCGGCCCCACATGGTACGCCAGGGCGGCGTCCGGCGCCGGATTTTCAAGGATTCCCGCCGCAATCATGTCCCGGCCGCCCTGGAAAGTCTCCTC
>CAZFSW010000117.1:0-4655 GCA_964521655.1 uncultured Dorea sp. | reverse complement strand
CTTCCCTACGCGCTTCTCTCAAACTGTGAATTATAAAGCTGTGCGTAGAACCCGTCTTTTCTGAGCAGCTCCTCATGGTTCCCCACCTCCACGATATCCCCGTTCTGCATGACGAGGATCAGGTCCGCGTCTCTTATCGTGGACAGCCTGTGCGCGATGATAAAGCTGGTGCGCCCCGCCATCAGGTTATCCATTGCCTTTTGGATGCGCACCTCAGTGCGGGTATCGACGGAGCTCGTCGCCTCGTCCAGAATCAGGATCTTCGGGTCGGCAAGAATCGCCCTCGCGATGGTCAGAAGCTGCTTCTGCCCCTGCGACACGTTGCTTGCCTCCTCATTTAACTCCATCCCATACCCGCCCGGAAGCGTCTGCACAAAGCGATGCACATAAGCCGCCTTCGCCGCGCGCACCACCTCTTCATGGGTCGCATCAAGCTTTCCATAGCGGATATTATCTTCAATGCTGCCCTTGAACAGCCAGGTATCCTGGAGCACCATGCCAAACATCTGCCTGAGCTCGCTCCGGTTGAAATCCCGGATGTCGTGCCCGTCAACCCGGATCACACCGCTGTTCACGTCATAGAAGCGCATGAGCAGCTTCACCATCGTCGTTTTCCCTGCGCCCGTCGGCCCTACAATGGCAATCTTCTGCCCCGGCTCTACCTTTGCGCTGAAATCATGGATGATCACATGATCCGGGTGATAACCGAAGCGCACATGGTCGAACTCCACCCTTCCCTGCAGATCTTCCACAGATACCGGCTCCGGCACGGTCTGGTCTTCCTCCTCTTCCTCCAGGAACTCAAACACCCGCTCGGAAGCCGCCGCCGTGGACTGGAGCATATTCGCCACCTGTGCCACCTGCTGGATGGGCTGGGTGAAGCTGCGCACATACTGGGTAAAAGACTGGATATCTCCGACCTCGATCGTCTGCTTAATCGCGAGATACCCGCCGACGATGACAACCGCCACATACCCCAGATTCCCGACAAACTGCATGAGCGGCATCATGGTGCCGGAGAAGAACTGGGATTTCCACGCCGAGTTATAAAGCATATCATTATCCTGATCAAATGCGGCGATGGTGTCCTCTTCTTTATTGAACGCCTTGACAATATTATGCCCGCCGTACACCTCCTCGACCTGCCCGTTGACATGGCCGAGATACTCCTGCTGATTCTTGAAATATTTCTGCGAGTGCTTCACGATCACGGAGATAAATCCCATCGAAACCGGCAGGATCAGAAGGGCAATCAGCGTCATGGCCGGGCTGATGCCAAGCATCATGATCAGCACGCCGATAATCGTCGTCACCGAGGTGATGACTTGCGTTGCGCTCTGGTTCAGGCTCTGGCTTAGGGTATCCACGTCGTTCGTGATGCGCGAGAGGATCTCACCGTGAGATACCTTGTCATAGTAATTCATCGGCAGACGCTGTATTTTCTCTGAAATCTCCTTTCGCATCCGATAGGTGAGCTTCTGGGACACCCCGGTCATGAGATAACCCTGCACAAAGGAGAACAGTGCGCTGAGCAGGTACAGGCACAGAAGTCCGGCCAGGATCCTTCCGATTTTTCCAAAATCAATACCGCTGCCTCCGGAGACCTTTCCCACCAGCCCGTTAAATATCTCTGTCGTCGCTTTTCCTAATATTTTTGGCCCCGCGATGTTGAAGACCGTGCTTCCCACCGCAAATACCACCACAAAAAACAGCGCAAGCTTATATTGTCCGAGATAGGCCGCAAGCTTTGCCATCGTCCCCTTAAAATTCTTCGCCTTTTCCGCCGGGGCGCCCGGCCCCTTTCCATGTCCTCCTGGCATGCTAACCCGCCTCCTTCATGTCTTCTGCCAGCTCCTTCTCCGAGAGCTGCGACGCCGCGATCTGGTAATATGTGTCGCAGGATTTCAAAAGCTCCTTATGCGTTCCCTTTCCCGCCACCTTGCCGTCATCCAGCACGATAATCTGCTCCGCGTGGAGGATCGTGCTGATCCGCTGCGCCACGATCATCACCGTGCTCTGCGCCGTCTTTTTCTTCAATGCGCTTCGCAGCGTGACGTCCGTCTTATAATCAAGGGCAGAAAAGCTGTCGTCAAAAATATAGATATCCGGATGCTTCGCAACGGCCCGCGCAATGGAAAGCCTCTGCTTCTGCCCGCCGGACACATTGGATCCGCCCTGCGAGATGGGGCTTTCATACTGCTTCGTCTTCTCTGAGATAAATCCTTCCGCCTGCGCGATCTGCGCCGCCTCCGTCATCTCCTCCCTTGTCCCGCCCGGATTGCCGTACAGGATATTGCTCGCGACCGTGCCGGAAAACAGCACCCCTTTCTGCGGCACATATCCGAGCTTATCCCGGAGCTCGTGCTGCCTCATTTCCCGGATATCCACGCCGTCAACCCGGATACTCCCCTCCGTCACATCGTAGAATCTGGGGATCAGGTTCACCAGCGTAGATTTCCCGCTCCCCGTGCTTCCGATAAACGCGGTCGTCTGCCCCGGCTTTGCCGTGAAGGAAATATCGTGGAGGACGTCTTCCTCAGCTCCCGGATAGCGGAAGGATACATGGTCAAAGACGACCTCTCCCCTCCCGCCCTGCGGAAGCGCCTTTGCCTCCTGCGGGTCATGGATCAATGTCTCGCTCCTTAGCACCTCGTCCACACGCTCCGCCGACACCGCCGCCCTCGGCAGCATCACGGAGATCATGCAGATCATGAGGAACGACATGATGATCTGCATTGTGTACTGGATAAACGCCATCATGTCGCCCACCTGCATCGCGCCCTCGTCAACTCCGTGCCCGCCGACCCACACGATGAGGACGGTAATACTGTTCATAATCAGCATCATCACCGGCATCATAAAGGTCATGGCACGGTTTACAAAAAGGTTCGTCCGGGTCAGGTCGCGGTTTGCCTGGTCGAATCTGCCCTCCTCGTACTTTTCCGTGCTAAAGGCGCGGATGACCGGAAGTCCGGTAAGGATTTCCCGGCTCACGAGATTCAAGCGGTCTACCTGGGACTGCACGATCCTGAACTTCGGCATGACCACAAAGAACAGCACGCCGACCACCATAAAGATCAGCACGACGCCCACGCCGATGATCCAGAACATATCCACATTCGTCTGGAACACCTTCCAGACGCCGCCCACCGCCAGGATCGGCGCGTATAGGACCATCCTCAGAAGCATCACAGTCAAAAGCTGGATCTGCTGGATGTCGTTGGTGCTTCGCGTAATCAGGGACGCGGTGGAGAATTTATCGAACTCCGCATTGGAAAAACCGACGACCTTGCGGAACACATTTCTGCGAAGCCCTCGCCCGACCCCGGCTCCCACGCGGGAGGCCAAAAGCCCGACAAAGATACTCGCCAGCATCCCGCACGCCGCAAGCGCCAGCATTTTCACGCCTGTGTTTAAAATGTAGGATGTGCTCATCTTATCTGTGTCGATCCCCAGCTTCTCATAGGCGGATTTCACGTAGGCAACAGAGGTCTGCGACAGCATCGAATCCGGCATGGAATCCAACTGCCCGGAAATCTCCCCGATCATCTGCTCCCTCTGCTCCTCTGGCAGCATCGCAAAAATATCATATATGGACATCTCTTCGACGCCCGGCGCCTGCTGCATCTGCTGCTTCATATTCTCTTCCATCTGAAGCGCTGCCTCTCCGCCCGCATCAAGCTCTGTCACGAGCAGCATCGGCACGGCAAGGATATCCGATGCCTCGTCCGTCTCCTCTTCGGTAACAGAGGCTTTCAGCCGCAGCACAGTTCCATCATATTCTCCGGAATATTTAAAATCCTTATACTGTCCTTCCTCATAAAGCCCCCGCACGCGATCTGCATCCTCCCCGGGCACAAACAAAAGCAGATGCTCCAGATCTTCCCCGGCTATCGTCTTTGGCACCGTCTCGCTGATGCCGCTCTGCTGGATCCCCACATTTACAATGTCCGAGGTGTATGTCGGAAGCGACAGGTCACAGTACGCCTGGATCGCAAGCACACACACGATCGCCACTACCACGCCGGCATATGGCCTCAGGAATTTAAACAATTTTCTCAAATTAAGTTCTCCTTTCCCGTCCGCATTTAAAATACTTCCTTCTCGCTGATAGGAAGAGGCGGGCGCGCTTTCTCCATCGCAGAATGCATATCCATCCCCTTGAATTCTTTATTTCCGATCAGGTTATTGCGCATTTCCAAAAGCAGGCGTTTCACCAGAAGCTGCTCCTCCCGTGACAGATTCCGAAAAAGAAGCTCCTCCATCTCGTCTGTGATGCTTCTAAGCATAGCAATGCACGCTCTCCCCTTTTCCGTCAGGCGCACCTGCAAAATGCGCTGGTCGCTTTTGTCCGGCTCCTTCTCCACATAGCCTCCCGCCTCCAGCTTACGCAGCGCAACCGTCATGGACGGGGGCGTGATCCCCATCTTCTGCGCAAGATGCTTCTGGGACATGCCGCCCTCCTTATTCAATATGAACAGGATGCCCGCCTGTCCCGGCTTTAAGTCCATCGATTCCATTTTCTTCATCGCGCAGTATTTACTCAGGTGGCTGATCTGGTCCAGTAAAATAAATACGGTTATCGGTGTATCTTCCCCGCACATCTATCCCTTCCCTCCTTTTCTAATTAATTAGATGACTAATCAATAGATTAG
>CAZFSW010000116.1:0-4674 GCA_964521655.1 uncultured Dorea sp. | reverse complement strand
GGGGGATTATCAGACGGTGAGGGAACTGCTGGCGCTTTAGCCCGGGCAGTTATTTTCGCGAAAGTGAGGGCGGGTACATGACGTTCGGACAGGTCAGGAAGCGACTGGAGGAAGCTGCGGATAAAAAATATCTGGATTTCAACAGTTCCCTTGTCCCGGGGGAGACTGCCCCGATGCTTGGCGTGCGCGTGCCAGAGCTTCGGGTGATCGCAAAGAAGATTGCAGGGGAGGACGGGGAAGGCTATATCCGCGCTGTCAGCGATGCGCAGCGTAAGGGCGGCGCGTACCATGAGGAGCTCCTTCTGCACGGATTGGTGATTGGCTATCTGAAATGCGGCGTGCAAAGGCGGCAGGAGCTTTTAGACAGTTTCGTGCCGGTCATTGACAACTGGGCAGTCTGCGACTGCAGCTGTATGACCTATCAGTTTATGAAAAAGGATATGGAAGAATGGTTCGCGTATTTACAGAAATATATTGGCAGCGAGAGGGAGTATGAGCTTCGGTTCGCCGTGGTCTGTATGCTGGATCATTTTATCACGGAGGATTTTATTGGCCGGGTGTTGGAAATCCTTGGAAAAGTCCGGCACGAGGGGTATTATGCGAAGATGGCGGTGGCGTGGGCGGTATCCGTCTGCTTTGTGAAATTCCCGGAGGAGACGAAAGTATTTCTGAAGGACAATGAGATGGACGATTTCACGCAGAATAAAGCGATCCAGAAAATCCGGGAGTCCTGCCGGGTCAGCAGAAAGGACAAGGAAGAGCTGCTTGGATGGAAACGGAAAACTGCCCGGGTGCGGCGATAGGGATTTTACAGAGGAATTGCCTGATAAGAAGCCGGTAAGCATATTTATCCGCTGATTTTCATAGACTGCTATAAAAGCGGAACGTGGCGTTTTTATGAAGAGCAGAACACAGGAGCATTCCATTAAAAATAGAATCGCGGACGCCTCGCAGCTTCCCAAAGATGTCGTGCTCGGGCAGCCGATCCTGACTGTCCTGGGGCGGATGGAGCTTGGCATTGAGAATTACCGGGGTATCACGGAATATACGGACACGCTGATCCGGGTGCGCACAAAAGCGGGCCAGATACGCATATCTGGGAAACGGCTGCGGATCGACTATTATACAAACGATGACATGAAAGTGACCGGGCGTATTGATTCCATTGATTATCAGCAAAAGGAGGGCCCGGCATAAATGATTATCAGGGTATTACAGTATATCCGGGGGTACCTTCTGATCCGGGTATCGGGACATTCGGCGGAGCGTTTCCTGAATGCGTGCAGCTACCGGGGGATCCGGCTCTGGGATCTGACGCCGTCCGGGGACGCCTATGAGATGAACATCACCGTCCGGGGCTTCCGGGAGATTAAGCCCATCGTGAGGAAAACCGGGGCGAAGGTGTTGATTGTGAAGCGCGCCGGGCTTCCTTTTTTTCTGCACCGCTACCGGAGGCGGAAGCTGTTTTTCGTGGGGGCGTGCGTCTGCCTTATGCTGATTGGCATACTTTCCAGATTTATCTGGAATATTGATATCCGTGGAAACCTGACGCAGACGGACGAGACGCTCCTTAAGTTTCTGGAGGGACAGGACGTGCGGGATGGAATGAGGATCTCCGAGGTGGACTGCGCGGGGATCGTAAAAGATCTCCGCAGGGAATACGACGACATTATCTGGGCGTCCGCCTCCATTGAAGGGACGAGGCTCGTCATCCAGGTAAAGGAGAACCAGGATGGATTCGAAGAGCCAGAGAAAGAGGAGGGCGCGGAAGCAAAGCCCACGGATATCGTCGCGGACAGGGACTGTGTGATCACGGAGATCGTGACCAGACGGGGGATTGCACAGGTGCAGGAGGGCGCGCAGGTACATAAGGGAGATCTGCTCGTGTCGGGCCAGATCCCGGTCAGCAACGACGCGGGCGAGGTCGTCGCCTATCAGTATCAGGAGGCGGATGCGGATATCCTCGGGCGGGCGGAGGAAGCATATTCGGATTCCCAGAGCCTTACTTACGAAGCCAAAGAATTTTTAGGGATAGAAAAGAAGGAAGCTTATATCCGGCTGGGGGATTTCCGCCTCAGCCTGGGAGGGATCCAGAACCAGTATGAGCATTTTGAGCAATACAGCGAGGAAAGGCAGCTTAAGATCTTTGAAAATTTCTATCTGCCCGTGGCGTGGGGGAACAGAAACGCACGCCCTTACCGGGTATCCGCAGAGACCTACGAAAAAGAGGAGCTCCGGCGGATGCTGAGCGCGAGATTTTTTGAATATTGCGGGGATTTGGAGAAAAAAGGGGTAGAAATTGTAGAGAATGATGTTAAAATATACACAGGATCAAAAGAAGCCGAGGCGAAAGGGACTCTTACTCTGATCCTGCCTGTGGGGACGGCAAAGGCTTCGCAGATGACAGAAGCCGGCCCGCAGACGGAGCAAAATGGACAGTCAGGAGAAGAAATGAATGGGAATGACGGAAGCGGCGATTGAGATTCCTGCCGGCCATGGGGTGAATATATTCGGGCAGCTGGACGCTTATGCAAAAAAAATAGAGAGAACACTCTCTGTTACATTGATTGCGCGGGGCGACAGCGTGAAGATCACGGGGGAAGCCGTGAGAGTGGAGAAAGCAAAGGACGTGCTTCTCAAGCTCGCGGAGCTTTCCATGCGTGGAAACACCATACAGGAGCAGAATGTGGATTATATCCTCTCCCTTGCTATGGAGGGCAGCAGGAAGGATGTGCTGGAGATCGACAGGGAAATTATCTGCCACACGCTCCAGGGGAAACCGATCAAGCCGAAGACTTTCGGACAGAAAAACTATGTGGACGCCATCCGGGATCAGATGATCGTGTTCGGGCTTGGGCCTGCGGGGACCGGGAAGACCTACCTTGCGATGGCGATGGCAGTTACAGCGTTTAAGAATCATGAGGTGGGGAGGATCATCCTCACGAGGCCCGCTATTGAAGCGGGAGAGAAGCTGGGGTTTCTGCCGGGGGATCTGCAGAGCAAGATCGATCCGTATCTGCGCCCGCTCTATGACGCACTGTATGAGATCATGGGCGCCGAGAGTTTCCTGAAAAACTCGGAGCGCGGGCTGATCGAGGTCGCGCCGCTCGCTTATATGAGGGGGCGGACGCTT
Organism: uncultured Dorea sp.; assembly: GCA_964521655.1. GTDB lineage: Bacteria > Bacillota > Clostridia > Lachnospirales > Lachnospiraceae > CAPEBR01. The sequence goes on along the minus strand of CAZFSW010000116.1, from coordinate 1,541 downwards.
GACAATGCATTTATCATCCTGGACGAGGCGCAGAACACGACTCCGGCGCAGATGAAGATGTTCCTCACGAGAATCGGGTTCGGCTCCAAGGTGGTGATCACCGGCGATGAGACACAGAAGGATCTGGCCGCAGGGCAGACGTCGGGGCTTGATGTGGCGGTACGGGTGGTGAGAAATATCGGCGATATCAGCATCTGCCATCTCACCAGCAAGGACGTCGTGCGCCATCCGCTTGTCCAGAAGATCGTGAAGGCATATGAGGAATATGAAAACCGCGCGGCAAAAGACCGCGACAGAAAGAAGGGGAGGCACAGATGACGCTCTGCTACGAGGAGGAGGGGAGCCTGACGCTTCCCATTGAATGCCGGGAGCTTGCAGGGAAGGTGGCGGAGACGGCGCTTGATGAGATCGGCTGTCCGTATGAGGCGGAGGTAAGCCTCCTGCTTACGACAGATGAAGAGATCAGGGGCATGAACCGGAGGTTCCGGGGAATCGACCGGGCGACGGACGTGCTTTCCTTTCCTATGATAGAATATGAGAAGGCCGGGGATTTTTCCCGTCTTGAAGAGACGCCGGACTGCTTTCATCCGGAGACGGGGGAACTGCTTTTAGGGGATATCGTTGTCTCGAAAGAGCGTGTCCTTGCGCAGGCGGAGGAATTTGGGCATAGCATAAGCCGAGAATTTGCTTTCCTGATCGCGCATTCTGTGTTACACTTGTCAGGGTACGATCATATGGAGGCAGAAGAGACGCTCCGTATGGAAGAGCTGCAGGACAGGATCCTGAATAAACTAAACATTTTACGATAAATTGGAGTAAACTATGCCGAATAACGGACAACATAAAGATAAAAATTTTCTGGTCCAGGGTTCCATCCTTGCCGCCGCCGGGGTCATCACGAAGATCATCGGAGCGGTATACCGGATCCCGCTTGTCAATATCCTGGGCGATGAGGGGATGGGCTACTATGGGGTGGCGTTCCAGATCTATTCCATCGCCCTTACCCTGACCTCGTACAGCCTTCCGCTTGCCGTGTCCAAGCTGGTGTCGGCGAGGACGGCGCGGGGCGAGCATAAAAATGCATACCGGGTGTTCCGTGGGGCGATGGCATTTGCCGTCATTGTAAGCGGCGTTGTGGGAGGCGCCATTTTTCTCGGCGCGGATTTTATCGCCTCCAATGTCATGGCGATGGAGTTCAGCGCCTATGCGCTGCGCGTGCTGGCGCCGTGTATCTTGATCGTGGCGCTGCTTGGCGTCCTGCGGGGATTCTTCCAGGGGAACGGCTCGATGGTGCCTACAGCCGTATCTCAGGTTGCGGAGCAGATCATCAACGCCGCCGTCAGTATCGCGGGCGCATATTTCCTGCTCCAGGTCGGGACAGAGGTTGCCCGGTCGAAGGGCAACGAGGCTTACGGGAAGGCTTACGCCGCCGCCGGAGGCACGCTGGGCACAGTTGCCGGGGCGGGCTTCGCGCTGATTTTCCTGCTCATTACCTTTATCGGATATAAGAGACTATTTGAAAAACGGATGAGAAGAGACCG
>CAZFSW010000115.1:0-4690 GCA_964521655.1 uncultured Dorea sp. | reverse complement strand
CAAACAATGCTATAATCTATTATAGTATGTTTTCTGAAAAATGCAACGAAAGAACGGGTGTAGGGTTTGAAAAACAAAATCCAGAAATTTTCAAAGGGGAACTTTCGGATCCCGAGGCCGGAGGTCATATTTGAAGAAACGAATCTGGTGCTGATTATTGGAGAAGGGGAAGTATACCGGGGAAGTTTCATAATGAAAAGTGGGAATGACTGTGCGATACGGGGGCTTATCTACCCGTCTTCTTTTCGTGTGCATCTGAAAGATCCAGGGTTCGACGGGAATCCGGCGAGGACGGAATTTACCTATGACGGGCGCGGGCTTCCGCCAGGCTATGTCGAAAAAGGAAAATTCACAGTAGTCTGCACGGGAGGGGAGTATGAGATCCCGTTTACCGCTATCGTGGAAAAGCCCTATGTCATGACGGCTTATGGGAAGGTGCAGAGTACGGAAGATTTCCGGAAGCTTGCGATCAAGGACTATTCTGAGGCGGCGAGGCTGTTCCGCTCTAAGGATTTCTACAGCATTTTAAAATATGAGGATGAACGGATCTTTTATCTCTATGACAATATGAGGAAATGGTCGCTCGGCGAGCAGGCGCTCGAGGAGTTTTTAGTCGGGATTAAGCAGAAGGAGTGTCTGTTCCTGACGCTGCCGGGCGAGGGGATGCTCTTTGAGGATATTAAGGAATCGACGAAGGGCATCCTCACCCTCACCAAAAATACCTGGGGCTATATGCCGATCCGTGTCGAGGCGGAGGGGCATTTTCTTAAACCGCTGCGTACAGAAATCAGCACAGATGATTTTGTGGGAAACACGTATGAGCTTGAATATCTGGTGCGGCCGGAATATCTGCACGGCGGGCGCAATTATGGGGCGCTTCGTTTTGCTACGCCCTATGAGACGCTTACCTATGAGGTCGAGGTGCTGCAGAACCAGGTATACCATGAGAACCACCATATTCCGGAGCTTATGACGGCGCAGGTGCTGAAGGAATATATCGGGTATATCGCGGGAAGGATTGAAAAAAAGAATTGGGTGGAAAGCGCGGGCGAGAAGCTTGCCGCAATCCGCAGGTTAAGGCCGTCAAGCGAGATGTACCAGCTTGTGCAGGCGCACGTCTATATTATAGGAGAGCGGATCGAGGAGGCAAAGTGGATCCTTGAGAATTATAACTACAACCGCTTTGCTATCGGGAAGGATTCGGTTACAAACTGCTATTACTTGTTCCTGACGGCACTCATACGCAGAAACAGGGCGCACACTGAGCGGGTGCTGGACGAGGTGGGGAAGACTTATCTGCGCCATCAGGATTCGTGGCTGCTTCTCTATATGCTGCTGCAGCTTGACCCAAGATACAAGAATCCCTATAAAAGGCTGGAAGCACTGGAGCAGCAGTTTGAGTACGGGGCGAATGAAGCGCTGTTTTATCTGGAGGCGTATCTTTGCTATCAGGAACGGCCGACGCTTCTGAAAAAGCTTGGGAAATTTGAGCTCCGGGTCCTGAATTTCGCCACCAGGCACAGGCTGATGTCGAAAGAGCTTGCGCTGTATGTGGCGAATATCGCAAGCCAGCGCAAGGAGCTCGGGCCTGTGTTATTCCGCATCTTGGAGCGCATCTATGACATGTACAGCGAGACGATGATCCTGAATACCATCTGTACGCTCCTGATTAAAGGAAACCATACGGAGCAGAGGTATTTCGTCTGGTATCAGAAAGCCGTACAGGAGGAATTGCGCATCGCAAGGCTATATGAATATTATATGATCACACTGAATGAAAAAACGGTCAGGGGGCCGCTCCCCCGGACCATCCTTCTGTATTTCATGCACGGAAATTCTCTGGACTGCCGGAAAACAGCATTCCTTTACGCAAATATCCTGACTTACGGGGCGGACCAGGAGCTGTATCTCGGATACCGGGAGCAAATGGTGCGTTTCACATGGGATCAGCTTATGAAACGCAACATTTCTGAGCCGCTGCATATCCTGTATAAGCGGTTCTGCGTCCCGGAAGAGATGGACGCCGAGCGTATGGAGGCGCTGCGCGATGTGTGTTATTCTTATGAGGTCACGACAAAAGTTCCGAATATGAAATGCGTGCTTGTGATCGAGAAGGACGGTGAGGTGCGCCAGAGAGTTCCATACAGCGAGGAGGAGGGCGCGGTCATCCGCCTGTATGATAAAGAGTCGAGGATCATCTGGGAATCGGCGGAGGGGCGCTATTACACGGATTCCATCGCCTATGAGACAAAGCGGCTGTTCTATGAGCCGAGGTTTCTTGAAATGTGCCAGAAATACGCGGATGCCGCAGGCATATGGACGGAAAAGGATGAAAAGGAAGAGGCCACATTTGAAAATATACAGAAAAAAGGGATGTCCGCGTTTGATGAGAAAGAAGTGCTCCATCTGTGCAGCACGCGCGTCAGAGATGAGAATTATGCGGAGGACAGCTTTCTTATTTCGCTGTGTTTCGAGCTGTTTGAACGTCAGCAGTACGATAAGGCGACGCTTACCTACCTGGCCTCTTACTACTGCGGTGCGACAAGGGATATGAAAGCAGTGTGGCACACCGTGCGGGAGTACGGGATTTTGGCGCATAAGCTGGGGGAGCGCATTATTACGCAGATGGTATTCTCGGAAAATGTCTTTGCGGAAGAGGAAATTTTTGAAGATTATTACCTGTCCGGGAATGCCTATTTCCGGTTAAAGCAGGCGTATCTGGCCTTTGTGTCGAGAGAATATCTGGTCCGGGGGCGGATCCTGAAGGATAGCATTTTCAGGATCATCGCCAGAGAATGCGATGAGAAGGAGGACCTGGCGGACGTCTGCAAACTGGCCCTGCTGAAATTTTATGCCGGGGAGGATTATCCGGCCGATATCGAGGGCGTGCTCCATCAGGTGTTGAGGGAGATGTGCGAGAAACAGCTCGTGCTGCCCTGCTACATGAAGTATAAGGACGAATGGCTCCGCGAGGTGCAGCTCTATGACAAGGCGGTGCTTTCCTATCAGGCGGCGGAGGGGAGCAAAGTCAGGCTGTTTTATAAGATGAAGCCTGAAGAAGAGGGGTCTTTGGGCTACCGCTCGGAGATACTCAACCCGGTGTTTGAAAATATCTATGTCAGGCAGTTTATCTTATATAATGATGAATGCGTGCATTATTATCTGCAGGAGACAAACGGGAAAAAAAGCATTACCACGGAGAAAAAAATCTTGAAGAACGACGGGTGCATCCGAGCGGGCAAATATGGCAGGATCAATGATATGACGGGCCTGGCTTTTGCAAAACGCAGGAAAGCAATGATCGAGTACGAGGAAGAGGTTATGCTTGCGCGGCAGCTCTTCCATATCTATTAATCCGCAGGCAGGGCCAAAAGAGCGGGGAAAATCCAAAAGAGGGGAGGACAGGTCATGAAAAAAAGGCATATTCTTGGCTATGACATCAATGAGAAAAACTGCCAGATCAGTTATTATGATGAAACGAAGAATGAGCCGGAGACGCTGGAGGCAGCGTCGGATGACTATCAGATTCCCCTTGTGATCGGGTATTTCCGGGAGCGGTGGATTTATGGGAGAGAGGCGAAGAGGCTGGCGACGGTGGCTGACGATTATACAGTTTCCGACCTGTTCTGGCGCGCGCAGTACCGGGAGAAGGCAAAGCTTGCGGGCAGGGTTTATGACGCTGTGTGGCTTCTGGCAAAGTTTGTGGAACTTTCACTTTCGCAGTTTGAGGAGATTGATTGTATTACATTTACTACGCCGGAGACGGATATTGACATGTCCAGGCTTCTCAAGGGGATCGGACAGCATCTCGGCATCCCCAGGGGCAATATCTATGTACAGAATTATAAGGAAAGCTTCTGCCGGTATATGATGTTCCAGCCCAAAGAGCTGTGGCAGTATGAGTCGGCGCTGTTTTACTGCGACGACCAGAGGATCCGGGCGTATATGCTGCGGAAGCTGAATGTGGGCGGCGGGCAGGGCGCCGGTTTCGTCACGGTGGACGAGGTGGCGAATGCCCACATGAAAGAACTGGAGGCGCTGTATCCATTTATCAGCGAGGAGAGGGCGAACGATGCAGACTTAAGCTTTAAGTCCATGATTGAGAATGTGTTTGAAAAGAGGGTCGTTTCTTCGGTGTATCTGACGGGGGAGGGCTTTGAGAACAGATGGTATCCCAATTCCCTGCGGGTGCTGTGCAACGGCAGGAGGGCGTTTCTTGGCAATAACCTGTACAGCAAAGGGGCATGCTATACGTCCATCTGTAAATCTGCGGGGAAAGAAATTGGCCCGACCTATCTGGACGAGACCAAGCTGATGGATCAGATTTCTCTGCGGATGCGGGTGGGCGGACAGGAAGGCTGGCATCCGATCGTGTCATGGGGAGAACACTGGTACGAGGCGGACAGCCAGTGGGAGGTGCTTCTTGAGGATAATTCGGATATTGAAATCCTTGTGGAGGCGCTCACAGGCGAGGATGTGCAGGTAGAGCGGGTCTCGCTGGAGGGGCTTCCAGACCGCAGGGATTATTCCCTGCGTCTTCAGATTGAGGTGCTGTTTTTGGACGAAGAGACCTGCAAGCTGATTTTTAAGGATATCGGATTTGGCCAGTTTTTCCCGGCGACGGATTTTCGGGTGGAGAAAGTGATCCATTTAGGAGGCGCGAATGGGCAGTTTAATTCTATGTCATAAG
>CAZFSW010000114.1:0-4718 GCA_964521655.1 uncultured Dorea sp. | reverse complement strand
TTCTGATAGGCTCTGTCAGGGACAGCGGAAGAGTGAACTCCGTCTTTGAAACGTATCGCCCTGACATTGTATATCATGCGGCGGCGCACAAGCATGTGCCGCTGATGGAGGAGAGTCCTTGCGAGGCAGTGAAGAATAATGTGATGGGGACCTACAAGACCGCTTACGCGGCCCTGCGGTATGGCTGTCAGAAGTTTGTGCTGATCAGCACGGATAAGGCCGTCAATCCCGTAAATGTCATGGGAGCGAGCAAGCGCCTGTGCGAGATGGTCATCCAGAGCATGGACAAGGTAAGCCGGGATGGGCGAGAGGATATGCTTCCGCTCATCCGTTTCCATAAGAGGGACGGGCAGGAAGTCCGCGACTCTCTGGAGGAATTGCCTGGGAGGGCAGAGGCGGACGGGACGTCCGGCAAGAGGGAACGGACAGAATTTGTCGCGGTGCGGTTCGGGAACGTGCTGGGAAGCAACGGTTCCGTCATCCCGCTTTTCCGCAAGCAGATTGAAGCGGGCGGTCCGGTGACGGTCACCCATCCGGATATTATCCGGTACTTTATGACCATCCCGGAGGCGGTCAGCCTCGTCTTGCAGGCAGGAGCCTATGCAAAAGGCGGCGAGATCTTCGTGCTGGATATGGGGGCGCCTGTGAAGATCGATACTCTGGCACGCAATCTGATCAAGCTGTCCGGCTACAAGCCGGATCAGGATATCCCGATCATCTACACCGGGCTGCGTCCGGGGGAGAAGCTATATGAAGAGAAGCTGATGGAAGAGGAAGGGCTTGCAAAGACGCCGAATGAGCTTATCTATATCGGAAAACCGATCCCGATGGATGTGGAGCGGTTTTTCAAGCAGCTAGAGAAGCTTGCCGAATACAGCTATGAGGAAAATCCGGACATCATGGAGATGGTCGCGGAGATGGTGTCAACCTATCACACGCCGGATATGGACTCGCCGGAGCTATATAAGAATTATCACGTACCGCTTAAAGAGGCGTCAGGGGCAAGGAGGATTGCACTTTGAACAGCAATCTGGTAGTGGTTCAGACGATGACCGGGAAGGAAGACCTGCTGATTACATATCTGGAAAAAATAGAGAGTGTACAGAGCCTTGTCATGGACACATTTTTTCCGAAGCGTCAGGTTAAAAAAAGATTTCATGGAAAATGGAACACCGTTACAGAGAGATTGTTTCCCGGATATTTATTTATCGAGACAGGGGATTCGGAACAATTGTTCCTGAATCTGAAGCATGTGCCGATGCTTTCTAAGATGCTGGGCGACGTGGAAGTCAGCTTTATCGCACTGAGCCCAGAGGAGGAGAGCTTCATCCGGCGCATTGGCAGGGCGCGGGGAGACCACTGCATCGGGATCAGCACCGTGAGGATCGAATCGGACGCCCCCTATCAGAAGGGGGACAGGGTGACGGTCATCTCTGGGGATCTGGCAGATTTTCAAGGAGAGGTCATCGGGTACGATTTCCGCAGGAAGAAGGCGATGATCCAGACGCAGATGTTTGGCGGGACGGTCATCCATGTAGGAATCGAGTTATTAGCGAGAGCATAGAAAGGACAGAGAAGCAAGAAGCACTTACCACGAAGCGGTATGCTAAGGGGCAGCCGTCCAAGTGGCAGGGAACAGATGGTGGGATCCGGACACAGGCGGGCCATTTTCAGGGACGTCTGTGGATGGCGAAGCCTACCTTCCCGCCAGGAGCTTGTAAGCTTCCGTAAGCCGATCGTCTGGAAATGCCGGAGACAAGGGTATCATAGGGGTATATATGAGGGAAATAGATTCACAGACAGTTTTTCTTGCGCTCCTCGTCATACTTTTCCTTCTACTTGTGTTCCTGGAAGGGATCCTGATCAGGAGAAGTAAGAGATCTGGAAAACATAATTCCGGAAGCTCTGCCGGATCTGCGCGGAGCCTGCCGGGTGACTATACAGAGGTCCATTGCCATATCCTTCCGGGGGTGGACGACGGCGCGCCCGACATGAAGACGGCGCTTGCTCTGCTTTGCCAGGAGCAGGAGCAGGGGGTGAGAGATGTGATCCTGACCCCGCATCTTCGCAGGAAGGAGAATGATTACCGACAGATCCAGAAGCAGTTCGACAAGCTGCAGAGGACGGCAGATGAGGAAGGACTTGACATCCGCCTCTATCTGGGGAGCGAGCTTTATTATGACAGTGAGACCGTGAAGAGCCTGAGAAAAGGGAAGGCTTTCCCGATGGCAGGAAGCCGGTACGTGCTCGTGGAATTTGCTCCCGGAGTACATTTTTCCTATATCAGCCGGGCGATGAACGAACTGATGATGGCGGGCTATCTGCCGATCCTGGCCCATGTGGAGCGGTACGCGAGCGTGGCGGGACATCTGGAGAGGGTGAGCGCCCTGAAGGAAAAGGGCGTCTATATCCAGATCAACGCGAACAGTTTTCTGAAGCATCCAAAGCGCAAGGAGTTGCTCGCGCTGGCACAGGAGGGACTTGTGGACTTCGTCGGGACGGATTGCCACCGGCTCGACTGGCGCCCGGTGTGTATGGAGCGGGCCTGCAGATATCTGCTCCCGCGCCTTACGAGGGAAGCTTACCGCCGGATTTTCTTTGAAAACCCGCGGCATATCATAGAAGACAGGGTAATTTGACAGCGTATGATAGTATGATATAATATAGAAGACAACGAAATCTGACAGCGTATGATAGTATGAATATAATTATAGAAGGTAACGCAATCTGAAAGTGAATGATAGCACCATAATAGAAGATAATGTGATCCGGCCAGGAATGGGAAGCCATGATAGATCGCGGCGTGAGGTTATTGCAGCAGGAGGAAGCATGGAAGAGAACTACAACTATAATGAGAATGATGAGATAGAGATTGACTTAGGGGAACTGTTCTTCGTGCTGTTAGGGCACTGGAAACGGATCGTCCTGGCGGCGATCCTGGCGGCGGCGGTCGTGTTTGCGTACTGCAGGCTCCTCGTGACGCCGCAATATGAATCCACTGCAAAGCTTTATGTGCTGAGCAAGAGCACGTCCCTTACGAGCCTTGCAGACGTCCAGCTTGGCACGAGTCTCACGCAGGACTACATGGAGGTCGTGAACAGCCGCCCGGTGCTGGAGAAGGTGATCGAGAAGCTTGAGCTTGAAGATACCTATGAGGAGTTAAAGGGCAGGCTGGAGGTGGAGAACCCGTCGGACACGCGCATCCTTGCGATTACCGTGCGCGACCCGGATCCGGAGCGCGCGAAGGAGATCGTGGATGAGGTGGCGGATGTGTCTGCCGACTTCATCGCTGAGAGGATGGACCAGGACTCGCCAAATGTGTTTGAGAACGGCTATGTCAACGAGGAGAAGGTAAGCCCCACGACGGTCAAAAATTCGGCAATCGGCGGGATCATCGGCGCTCTTCTCGCCGCCGCACTGGTGGTTGTGCTGCACCTGATGAACGACACGATCATGACGTCGGACGATATTGAGAAATACCTCGGCATGAACACGCTCTCCTCCATCCCGCTGGAGGAAGGGGAGCAGGCAAATCCGAAGAGATTGAAGGCGGCAAAGAAAAAGAAGCAGCCGGGCGGGAAGGCCAGGCAGAAGAAAAGCCCATAGCCCGCAGACAGCCCGGACAGAGCGCCGGGCGGGTGAAGAAGGACGCGACGGCCGCAGATAGCCGCAAATGCTTGGAGGAAGGATATGGAAGTTGTAAAATTCGGGGTGTGGGAGCCCTTAAGCTATAACAGGACGGAGGCGATCCGCACGCTTCGCACGAACATACAGTTCTGCGGCGACGAGATCAAGACGGTGGCGTTCACAAGCTGCCTCCAGAACGAGGGAAAGAGCACGGTGCTGATGGATCTCGCGCGCTCGGTCGCGGAGTCCGGGAAGAAGGTGCTGGTGGTGGACGCAGACATGCGCAAGTCCGTCATGGTCGGGAGGCTGCGCGCGAGCAGCAGGTCCGGGAGCCCCATCTACGGGCTGTCCCACTACTTGAGCGGACAGAAGAAGCTTCGGGACGTGCTGTGCATATCCGCGCAGGAAAAATATATGCACGTCATCTTCGCGGGCCCGGCGGTGCCGAACCCTACGGAGATGCTGGGGAACCATTACTTTGAGGAGCTGATGGCGTTCGCGAGGGAGAACTACGATATGGTGCTGGTGGACTGCGCACCGCTCGGCATGGTGATCGACGCGGCGGTCACGGCAAAGAACTGCGACGGGGCGGTATTGGTCATCTCACAGGGGACCGCAGGGCGCAGAGACATCCTGGAGGTGAAGAGCCAGCTTGAGGCGAGCGGCGTGAATATCCTGGGGGCCGTCCTCAACAAAGTGGACATCACCCAGAGCGGGTATTACGGGAAGCATTACGGCAAATACTACGGATACGGACGTTACGGGAAGTATTACGGAAAATATGAGGAGTATGGCGGTGCGGATGCTGCGGAGAAGAAATAAGAAAGCAGACAGAGAGCCGGATCAGAGGGCAGCCATAGCGTCAGAGCGCACGGCTGCCGGGACGCCGGACCAGAGGGCGGGCAGGCGTGCGCTCATGAGAAGGGCGGAGCTTGGGGCCGGGGCGCTCCTCGCATTCCTGCTCTGTGTCCTCGCCATCCTTGTGTACCGGGACAGACAGGAGGAGATCTCGGTGCAGGCGAAGAAGCAGGCATCACAGGCAGAAAGCAGCCAGGATGAGGAGGACTTCATCACCTGGCAGGGAAAGAAAT
>CAZFSW010000113.1:0-4745 GCA_964521655.1 uncultured Dorea sp. | reverse complement strand
CACTCTTTTAAACCGAGTGCTAACAATTCTCTTAAAAATATTAATTTTTTATAAAATCTACTCGATGCTCTTCAAGGATTCCACCATATCAATCTTTTTAAGCTTAAAATACATCACCCCGTTGATCATCAGCGAAAACAGCACCGTAAGCGCGAGGCTGTACAGGTAGCTCGGCGGGTTGATGTTTCTTCCGAACATGGCGGAATCCACCTCCACAGTCTGGATAATGAACATATGCAGGAATCTGCCCAAGATCACTCCTACAGCCGCCCCCAGGAAAGTGAGCAGGATATTTTCCCGGTAGACATACTGCGCGACCTCTCCGTCATAAAAGCCAAGCACCTTAAGCGTGGCAAGCTCCCGCCTGCGCTCCGCGATATTGACCGTGTTCAGGTTATAAAGTACCACGAACGCCAGCATCCCCGCCGAGACAATCAGCACGATGATAACCAGGTTCAGGCTCCGCAGCATATCGTCAAGCTGCTTCTCGATGTCATGGGTATAGCTTACGCTCAGCGCCCCGTCCTGCTTCAATATCCTCTGGCCGATCTTCTCCATCGCCTTATCCGAACAGGAATCATCCACAGAAAAGAGAATGCTGTTGTACTCCGGCTCCTCACCATATACCTCCTCATAGTAGGCCGGGGTGAAATAAATGTAGTGCCCCATATAATTTTCACAGATATGCTCAATGCGCACGTCCTTGTTCCCGCTTTCCTCGTCCTTGATCTGGATGATATCGCCCTCCTCCACGCCCAGAAGCTTCGCCGTCTTCTCACTGACGATCACCCCGTCGTCAGACAGGAAATACTGCTCCTTGCTCTTGCGGTCGTGGAAATCCACGAACTCCGGAATGTCCTCCACCGAGCCGAACACGCACTCATACGCCGTCCGCTCTTTTTTCCCGCTTAAGAGCGTCACATTCTTCATATCAACATCTATGAACCGCTCGATATCCTTCTCATCCTTAAGCTCTTCTGCAAGCGCCTCCCGCTGCTCCTTCGTCACATCCTCCTCCAGATAGACGCTCCCGTCGTAAAACTGAATCTTCGCGTATTGAAGCTTGGCAATCTCATAACAGGAATCCTTAAGCCCGAAGCCCACCAGCATGAGCGCCATGCAGCCGCCGATCCCGAAAATGGTCATAAAGAAGCGCTTCTTATAGCGCATCAGGTTGCGCACTGTGGATTTCCATGTGAAGCTCAGATGCCGCCAGAAGATGCGGACCCGCTCTAAAAAAACTCTTTTCCCGTTCTTCGGCGCGGGCGGGCGCATCAGGATTGCGGGCTGTGCCTCCAGCTCTTTATAACACGCGAAAAATGTCGCCGCCATCGTGCAGAATACCGCTGTGCCGGATGCCATCGCTGCGTAGCCCCACTCGTAAGGCACGAGGATCTCCGGCAGATGCCGGTAGAGGATGCTATATGCGTAGATAATGATATAGGGCAATATCTTCTCCCCGATCAGCACGCCAATCACGCTGCCGCCCACCGTGGCGAGGAACGCATAGCCGAGGTATTTGGCGGCAATCGCCCCTTTCCCGTAACCGAGCGCTTTCATCGTGCCAATGGACGTGCGCTGCTCCTCCACCATCCGGGTCATGCTGGTGAGGCTGATCAGCGCCGCCACCAGGAAGAAGAGCACCGGGAACACCTTCCCGATGGCGCCGAGGCGCTCCGCATTCTCTCCGAAGCCGCTGTATTCGATCAGCGTGCTCCTGTCATATACATACCACTTCGGCTCCTTGATATCGGCAATCTCTTCCTCCGCGTCCGCAATCTCCTGCTCGCCGTCTGCGATCTTTGCCTCAGCCTCCGCTTTTTCCTTCTCATATTCATTTCTCGCGTCCGCAAGCTTCGTCTCGTTCTCTGCAATCTCGGCTTCCCCGCTGTTCAGCGTGGCCTCCTGGGAATTTAGCTCTGCCCAGCCGGAATTAATCTGCGCCTGGCCGGAATCCAGCTGCTCTGGTACGCCGGATAGCTGCGCCTGCGCCGCGTCAAGCTCTGCCTTTGTCTGCGTAAGCTGTGCTTGTGCGTCGGATAGCTGCTGCCTGGCGGCGTCTAACTCGGCGGACTTCCGTGAATAGGAGGCTTCCTGGGCGTCCAGCTCGGTTTTCGTAGCCGCCGCCTGTGATTGTAAAGCAGCAAGCTTTACTTTCAATTCCTCAGACCCGCCTGTTCCTTGCCCGGGATTCCCTTCCTGTCCAGGATCTCCTCCCTGCCCGGAAAGCTGTGCCTCTATGTCTGCTATTTGTTGGAGGATCTGATTATATCCCGCCCAGCCATTATCTAACTCCTGACGAAATGTGGCAAGCCCCTGTTCCCCCTCGGCGATCTGTGCCTCCGCCTGTGGCTTACTGGCGTTAAAGTCCGCAAGCCCCTGTTCATATTGCGCCCTGCCGTCAGAGAGCTTTTGAAGCCCCGCATTATATTCCGCGCGCGCCGCGTCAAGCTCCGCCTGCTTGGAATAAAGCGTAGCCTTTGCCTCCTCAATCTGCGCCCTGCCATCCGCGATCTGCTGTCTCGCACTGGCAATCTGATTTTCAGCGTCCGTGATCTGCTGCGCGGCGTCTGCAAGCTCCTGCGCCGCGTCTGCTTTCCCCTTCTCAAGCTCCTCCCTTGCCTCATCAAGTTTTTCATTCGCCTCGTCGGCCAGCTCCGCGCGCCGTACCTTCGCCCGGTCGTCCGTGATATCCTCCACCCGCTCCATGACCTCTGAGATCCGGTCATCATATGCGTCTGTGAATGCCATCAGCTCCTTTGCGCCCTCCACCTGGAGATAGACCTCCGTATAGACGTCCAGCACAAATGTCTCCTCCGGCACCAGGAGGAACGCGCTCACGCTCCCATTTCCAACCGTCGCGCTCCCTCTGCCATAAGAGAGATAGCACGGGCTGTTCGCAAGGCCCACGACCTCCAGCGTATCCGTGTCCAGCGTGTCCGTTACCTCATCCTCCGTCCCGGAAGCCAGTGTGATCTTATCGCCAATCTCATATCCCGATTCGTCATCCGCCAGGCATTCCCCCGTCTTTTCCGGCATCCGCCCGCTGCTCACCGTGACCTGGTTCATTTTCTCCTGCAGGGACATGACATGGATGACCTGCTGCTCATCCTCCATATTATACAGAAAATCCGCGCTGTACGCGCCCTCCGCGCAAGCGACGCCGTCCACCTCCTCCATCGCACGCACATCGTCCTCTGTAACGCCGTATGTACTGAGCGCCTTGATGTCCATCAGCTCGCTCTCATCAAAGTACGAATCCCCGGAAAGTCTCATATCCGGCTCTGTCGCACGGATCCCTGAAAAAAACGCAACGCCGAGCGCGACAATAAAAAGAATCGACAGGAACCTTCCCGGACCCTTTTTTATCTCCATATAGAAGTCTTTTCTTGTCGGTTTACCTGCTCTCCTCATCTGCCGCCCCTACCACTCTATCGTCTCAACCGGAACCGGATGGCGGTTCTCTGTAATCTCCGATACCCGGCCGTTCTTAATCCTGATCACCCGGTCCGCCATCGGCGCGATAGCCGAGTTGTGCGTGATGAGCACCACCGTCATGCCCTTATTGCGGCAGGTGTCCTGCAGAAGCTTCAGGATCGCCTTGCCCGTATTATAGTCCAGCGCCCCCGTGGGCTCGTCGCACAGAAGGAGCTTCGGGTTCTTCGCAAGCGCCCTCGCGATCGACACCCGCTGCTGCTCCCCGCCGGATAGCTGCGCCGGGAAATTATCCAGCCGTTCGCCGAGCCCGACCTCCTCCATGACGTCCCTCGCATCCATCGGCTCCTTGCAGATCTGAAGGGCAAGCTCGACATTTTCCAGCGCGGTCAGGTTCGGGATCAGATTATAGAACTGGAACACAAAGCCGATATCTTCGCGCCGGTACGCGGTCAGGCGCTTCTGCGAGTAACTGGCGATATTCTTCCCGTCAACCAGCACCTCACCCTCCGTCGCCGTGTCCATGCCGCCGAGAATATTCAGCACCGTCGTCTTCCCCGCGCCGCTGGGTCCCACCACGACCGCAAACTCCCCTTTTTCTATCTCAAAATCAATCCCGGCGGCGGCCTCGATCTCCACCTCACCCATCTGATAAATCTTCTTCACATTATGTAATGAGACAAAGCTGTCCATAAATCCCTCCTGAGTATCCCACGTGTGAGCCGGAAATGGCCTGCCGTCTGACGGACTGCGCGGATGAAAATTTTGATTGTGTAAATTTATTATATCATCTATAATAATGGAAAAGAAACAATTATTCTATTAAACTATTATAAAGAATTGAGGAAGCAGAACATGAACGACACAAAAATCGCACTTGCAGACACAGACGAAAGTCTCCATGAGATCGCCGTGCTGGCAGAAGAAATCTGGAATCAGCACTTCGTACCGATTATCGGCAAAGCCCAGGTGGATTACATGGTAGACAAGTTCCAGTCCTACCCCGCCCTGAAATCCCAGACTCAAAAAGACAACTATGAATACTATCAAATCTATTGCTCCGGCACATTTGCCGGATATATCGGCGTCCGCCCGGAGACAGACGCGCTTTTCCTCAGCAAGCTGTACATAAAAAAAGACTTCCGGGGCCGCCACCTCGCCACGGAAGCATTTCAGTTCCTGATAGGCTTATGTGCCGGGCGCGGGCTTGGGAAGATCTGGCTCACCTGTAACAAGCATAACAGCAATACCCTCGCCATCTATGACCACCTCGGATTTCAGATTACGGACGAACAGGTCGCGGATATCGG
>CAZFSW010000112.1:0-4836 GCA_964521655.1 uncultured Dorea sp. | reverse complement strand
TACTGTACAGGACTGCCTTGTCCCTGTGGCGGCGGGCACGACCGTCTATGGCAATGCGCTTGCCTCCATCGACGCTTCCAATATCGCGGAGGGGTATGTCATGGTGTGCTATCAGGGCGGCGCGGACAAGGCAAAGCTCCAGATCACTATACCGGACGGGACGGTATACACCTACACCTTATCCACCAGCTCTTACGAGACATTTCCCCTGACAGGCGGGGACGGGAATTATCATCTGGACGTGCTGGAACACGCCTATGACGATATGTACGCTGTCGTATTTTCCCAGGATATCTCCGTAGCTTTAAACGATGAATTTAAGCCGTTCCTCTATCCGAACCAGTATGTCTGGTTCACGCAGGATACTGAAGCGGCTGCCCTCGGCCGGAAACTATCAGACAGTTCCTCCGGCGATCTGGATTATGTGACGCAGGTTTATAATTATGTGATTGAAAATATCAGCTATGACAAGGAGCTGGCGGAAAATGTCCAGTCAGGGTATCTCCCGGACGTTGACGCTACTTTGGCGTCGGGAAAGGGCATCTGCTTCGACTACGCCTCCCTGATGGCGGCTATGCTGCGCTCGCAGTCTATCCCCACAAAGCTTGTCATCGGCTACTCCGGCGAGGCTTACCACGCATGGATCAGTGTCTACCTCAAGGAAAGCGGCTGGGTGAACAATATTATTGAATTTGACGGAAAGAGCTGGTCGCTGATGGACCCGACGCTCGCCGCGAACAACAGTGGAAAAGCCGTGAAGAAATATATCGGCGACGGCAGCAATTATACGGAAAAATATTCCTATTAGCGCCGCCCGTATTAGTATGTTTTATATATTTTTTATTCTATATTTTTAATGAAGGAGGGGATTGCTATGAAGCCATTTTCCAACCTTGAATTATCTTCCTTCTGCGGACAGGCCGCCCTGATCCTCCAAGCGGGCATATCTTCTGCGGAGGGCCTTGCCATCATGCTGGAGGATGCCGGATCTTCGGACGAAAGAGAAACTCTGGAGGCGCTGCTGTCCGGCGTGCGGGATACCGGGAGCTTATATCAGGCTATGGATAAGGCAGAGATATTCCCGCCCTATATGCTCCATATGGTGCAGATCGGCGAGGAGACCGGAACGCTCGATGACGTTATGGAGGCGCTCAGGGTTCATTATGAGCGCGAGGATTCTATCAGCCGGAGCATCCGAAGCTCCATCACTTATCCGATGATCATGGTCGGCATGATGGCCGTGGTTATCATCGTCCTCCTGGTAAAGGTAATGCCGATATTTAACCAGGTATTCCTCCAGCTCGGCACGGAGATGACCGGTTTCTCCCGCGTGCTGATGAACGCCGGGACGGTGATCAACCGATATTTTGCCGTATTTATCGCTATCCTTGTGCTGCTCCTTGCCTTTGTCTTCTACGGCGTGCGCACGCGGCCGGGCCGGAGGCTGTTTAGAAGCCTCGGCTATAAGCTTCGGTTTACCAGGGTAATCTATGAGGAGATCGCGGCGTGCCGCTTCGCAAGCGGCATGGCCCTTACCTTGAGCAGCGGGCTGAACCCGGAGCGGAGCATGGAGCTTGTCTATTCCCTGAACGACGACCCCGCGTTTCAGAAGAAGCTGGATCTTTGTCAGAGCGAGATGCAGGAGGGGGCGGATCTCTCCCATGCGCTCTTTACCTCTGGTATGTTCACAGGCGTCTATGCGCGTATGGCGTCAATCGGGTCAAGGACGGGCGCGATGGATCAGGTAATGGAGCAGATTGCCGGGCTTTACCAGGATGATATCGACACCCGCATGAATAACGTGCTGGCCGTACTGGAGCCGACGCTGGTAGCCGTGCTGTCTCTGGTGGTGGGCGTGATCCTGTTGTCTGTCATGCTCCCCTTAACAGGGATTATGTCAAGCCTGTAAGAAACAGAAAGGAGCGTAAGGCATGAACCGTTTTGTATATCAGAAACAGCCCCGCCGTATCACGGGAACCCTGTTCTCCGTCTGCCTGTTCCTGTTGGTGTTCTTTCTCTTTATTGAAGGAGTGTCCTCTTTTTCCACCGACACGAAGAGGAGGCAGAAGGAAAGCCTGGAGAACGCCATTACCCGCGATATCACCTACTGCTACGCCGTAGAGGGGAGCTATCCGGAAAGCCTGGATTATCTGAAGGAAAATTACGGGCTTACCTATGATGAAGATCTGTTTTTTGTAGATTACCGTGTCTCCGGCTCCAATATCCTGCCGGATGTAACGATTATAGAGAGGAAGGATAACTGATGAGGTTTCGGACAAAGCAAAAACATATCATTGATTTCCTGTTCCCGGTATCTCTGTTTTTTGTGTTCGCACTCTCTGCCATCACCGTGATCCTGCTTGCGGCAAGGATCTACCAGTCCACGACAGAAAACTCGGCGTTTCATTATACGTCGCGGACCGCCCTCTCCTACATCAGTGAGAAGATCCACCAGAACGATGAGGCCGGGGCGGTATCAATCGGGGAGCTTGACGGCTGCGATGCTCTGACGCTTCGGCAGGCGCACGGGGAGGACGTATATGATACTTATATCTATGTATATGGGCAGGAATTAAAGGAACTTTTTGTCAGAGAGGGCGTAAAGGCAACGGCCTCAGCGGGGAAAACGATCCTGAATGTCCGGGATTTTTCGATGGAACAGCTTGATGATACGCTCTTTCGCTTCCGATGCGTAGACGAAAATGGAAATGAGTCTTCCTCCATTGTCAGTATCAAGACTTTATAGATATAAATGCTGCAAATATTCATGTATTTTACGAGAAAGGATATAGTTTTTTATGATTCATAAAAACAGGGCGCGGGCGTCCAGCCTGTTTCTGATGGAACTTATCATCGCAATCCTTTTTTTCTCGGCGGCAAGCGCAGTGTGCGTGCAGCTGTTTGTCAAGTCGCACCTTCTAAGCCAGGACGCGGAGGAGTTAAGCCATGCTGTAAACGAATGTTCCGGCGTCGCCGAAGTTGCAGAGGCTTCGGACGGCGCAGCTGACTGTACCACGACGCTGAAAGGGCTGTACCCGCAGGCCGAAGACGGCGGGGATACCGGCGCGGATCTTGTAATTTATTATGATAAGGACTTCTCGCCGTGCACCGCAGAGGAAGCGGCTTACCGCCTTGTCCTGCAGCTTGCGCAGGAGGACGGGATGCTGCTGGCGGATATCAGGATGACGGATATGACAGCGGATACCAGGACGGCAGATGCTGCGGCGGCAGATTCAGAATCAGAAAATTCAGATAGCTCAGACAGTATCTATGAGCTGCACGTAGAGCGGCATATCGCAAGGGGGACTGGCTATGGAAAAAAATAAACCTCAGACTTCTTTTATAAATATCGGCTCTTCCTCCCTGCTGGTTATATTCCTGACACTATGCCTTTCCACATTTGCCGTGCTCTCCCTTTCCTCTGCAAAAAATGATTATTCCTTTAGTGAAAGGCTTGCAGAGCATAAGAAGGGCTATTACGAGGCGTCTGCCAAAGCTGAGGCCGCCGCCGGGGAGATCGACCGCTCCCTGTCTGCGCTGGCAGGGGAAGCGTCCGCGCGTTCCGACACATATGACGAGTATCTCTTTGATGTGGCGCAAGAATTTGACGGCGCACAGCTTGGCGGCGTTTCCCTGTCGTGCGTGCAGGAAGAAGAAGGCCTCCTGATCTGTTACCAGATCCCCGCAGACAGCCAGACGCTTGACGTCCAGCTTGCGGTTACGGATTACACCGCCAGTAGTGTCTATTACGAGGTAAAGGAATGGAAGATGGTTTCCGCACAGGAATGGAAAAGCGACCAGAGCCTCAACCTTATGCCGGCGGGAGAACAGCCGGAAGAAGAAAGGAGTTCCAGATGATGAATTTGAATGAGATTTTTAAACAGGCTATCTCAGAAGGAGCGTCAGATATATTTATTGTTGCGGGGCTTCCCATATCGTTTCGGAAAAACGGCGTCATATGCAGGGCCGACGATATGAAAATGCTCCCCTCCCACACAGAGAGCCTGATTACAGAAATATACGAACTGGCGGGCCACCGCAGCATCGACCGGCTCTACGACGGAGGAGACGATGACTTTTCCTTTGCCGTGCAGGGCCTCTCTCGCTTCCGGGTGAGCGCTTATAAGCAAAGAGGCACGTTGTCCGCCGTTATCCGCGTCATCACTTTCGATCTGCCGGATTATGGCGAGCTGGGCATCCCGGAATATGTCATAAGCCTCGGCAATATCACAAAAGGCATGATTCTTGTCACCGGGCCCGCTGGGAGCGGAAAATCCACCACGCTTGCCTGTATCATAGACCACATTAACAAAACCCTCAGCAGGCATATTGTCACGCTGGAGGATCCACTGGAATATCTGCACAGGCACGATAAGAGCATTGTCAGCCAGCGGGAGATCAGCATTGATACGGAAAATTATGTGACGGCGCTGCGCGCAGCGCTGCGCCAGAGCCCGGACGTGATCCTTCTCGGAGAAATGCGTGACTATGAAACGATCAACGTCGCCATGACCGCCGCAGAAACGGGACATTTACTCTTGTCCACGCTCCATACCATCGGAGCCGCGAACACCATCGACCGCATAATCGACGTCTTCCCCGCAAACCAGCAGAGGCAGATCGCCGTCCAGCTCTCTATGGTCCTGACCGCCGTTGTCTCACAGCAGCTTGTGCCGACTGTGGACGGGATGGTTACGCCTGCTCTGGAGATTATGGCCGTAACACCGGCTATCCGCAATATGATCCGGGAAAATAAAGTACACCAGATCGACGGCATTATCTATTCTTCCTCCAAAGAGGACATGATCTCCATGGACGCAAGCCTTTTGAACCTGT
>CAZFSW010000111.1:0-4865 GCA_964521655.1 uncultured Dorea sp. | reverse complement strand
ATCAGAGTACCTTTTGAAGCTTCCCGATCATCTCGTCCACGTGCTCTTTTTCAATGACCAGCGGCGGCACGAGGCGGATCACATTGTCGCCCGCGCTGATAATCAGAAGCCCCTCTTCCAGCGCGGCGTTTACCACTTCCCCCACAGGGCGCTTTAACCTAATGCCCTGTATCAGCCCAGTCCCGCGCCTTTCAAGAACCGTATCGTTTTCCCTTAGCAATTCCTCCAGCTTCTCCTGGAGATACGCGCCTACTTCCTGCACATGAGCCACAAGACGATCCCTCTCAAAGATCTCCACGGTCTTCGCGACCGCCGCGCAGGCGAACGGATTGCCCCCGTAGGTCGTGCCGTGGTCGCCGGGCTCTAAGGAAGACTCCGCCACTTTCTCCGTCAGGGCGAACGCCCCCACCGGCACGCCGCTTCCGATCCCCTTCGCCATCGCCATGATGTCCGGCTTCACGCCGTACTTCTGCCACGCAAACATCGCCCCGGTGCGCGCCATGCCGCACTGGATCTCATCACAGATCATCAGGATCCCCTGCTCGTCACAGAGCTTTCGGATCCCCTCCATGAAGTCCTGCGTTGCCACGTGGACGCCGCCCTCGCCCTGGATGGGCTCCAGGATGATGGCGCACGTTTTCTGCGACACAAGCGACTTCACACTGTCCAGATTATTAAATTCCGCAAATCCCACGCCCGGAAGCAGCGGCTCAAACGGAGCGCGGTAATGCTCATTTCCCGTGACCGACACCGCGCCGATGCTGCGCCCGTGGAAGGAATGCTCCATCGCGATAAATTCATAGCGCCCTGTCTTCTTCTTGTACGCATATTTCCGCGCTGCCTTCAGCGCCCCTTCGATCGCCTCTGTCCCGCTGTTGGTGAAAAATACTCTGTCCATCTGTGCGATGCGTTTCAGTGCGCCCGCAGCTTCCCCGCAGGTGGTATTGTAATACAGGTTCGAGGTGTGCGTCAGCTTGTCGATCTGCGCTTTCAGCGCATCACCTAGCTCCCGGTTCCCGTACCCCAGCCCGCACACGGCGATTCCCGCCGCGAAGTCCAGATATTGTTTTCCCTCCGTGTCATAGAGGTAGACGCCCTCGCCCCGGTCAAGGACGACGGGAAAGCGGTTATAGGTGTGGACAAGCCCCTGTTCCGTCTCTTCTATATATACATTTTTATTCTCCATAATAAAACCTCTGCTCCTTGTCGTTGATGATTGCCGTGCCGATCCCCTTATTCGTAAATATTTCCAAAAGCAGGCAGTGAGGGATCCTCCCGTCGAGGATATGGACGCGCGACACCCCGTGCTCAATCGCGTCAATGCAGTTGTGAAGCTTCGGGAGCATACCGCCGCCGATGTAGCCGTCCTTCATAAGCGCGTGCGCCTCCGTGACCGTCAGCTCCGAAATCAGGGTGGCAGGGTCCTCCGGATCCCTGTACACGCCCTCGATGTCCGTCAGGAAAGCCAGCTTTTCCGCCCGCATCGCCCTCGCGATCGCGCACGCCGCGTCGTCCGCGTTGATATTGTAGGTACGGTATTGGTCATCCAGGCCGACCGGACAGACGATAGGGAGAAAATCCTTCTCCAGCAGGTCATAGAGGACCGGCGCGTTGACTTCCTTCACCTCGCCGACGAACCCGATATCCTCCCCGCCCGCATATTTCTTATTGACCGAAAGAAGGCGCCCGTCCTTCCCGCTGATTCCGATCGCGCGCACGCCGAGGCTCTCCACAAGCTGCACCAGGCTCTTGTTCACCCGCCCCAGCACCATCTCGGCAAGCTCCATCGTCGCCTCGTCCGTGACCCGCAGCCCGTTCACGAACTCCGGCTCCATGCCGACCCTGCCGACCCATCTGCTGATCTCCTTCCCGCCGCCGTGTACGATGATCGGCTTGAAACCTACCAGCTTCAGAAGCGTCACGTCCTGGATCACCTGTGCTTTCAGCTCTTCGTCCACCATCGCGCTGCCGCCATATTTGACTACGATGATCCTGCGGTTGAAGCGCTGGATATACGGCAGGGCCTCAATCAACACCTCCGCCTTTTCCAGATATTTCTGCATTTGCTTATCCATGTTTTCTGATCCTTTCCCTGGTACTAGCTCCTGTAATCTGCGTTGATGTCGATATAGCCGTGCGTCAGGTCGCACCCCCACGCCGTGGCCTCCGCGTCTCCCTGCTTCACATCCGCGATTGCCGTCACCTCCGGCTCGGAGAGGATCCGCGTCGCTTCCTCCTCGCTGTACGCTGTCGCAGTCCCATTTTCGATGATCTGGATCTTCCCCGCCCTGCTCTCAAAAAATAAATCTACCCGCTCCGGGTCAAACTGCGCTCCGGAATAGCCCATCGCGCAGAGGATCCTCCCCCAGTTGGCGTCATGCCCGGCAATCGCCGCTTTCGTAAGGTTGGAGCACACGATCGACTTGGCCAGCGTCTTCGCCTGCTCCCTGCTCTCGCAGCCGACCGCCCTCGCCTCAAACAGAGCGGTCGCCCCCTCGCCGTCCCCGGCAATCTTCTTTGCCAGGTATTCATTGACTACATGGAGCGCACGGGCAAATTCCTCATAATCCCCGCTTCCGTATACGATCTCCGGGTTGCCCGCCAGAGCGTTCGCTAAAAGCAGCGCCGTATCGTTCGTGGAGGTGTCGCCGTCCACGGAAATCATATTGTAAGTGTCCGCCACGTCCTCGCTCAAAGCCCTCTGCAGCGCCTCCCTGCCAATCACCGCGTCGGTGGTAAGAAACGCGAGCATCGTACACATATTCGGATGGATCATGCCGGAACCCTTCGCCATCCCGCCGATGGTCACAGTCTTTCCGCCGATCTCAAGCTCCACGGCGATCTCCTTCACGCAGGTATCTGTAGTCATGATCGCGCGCGCGGCGTCTGTCCCGCTCTTGATGGACGCATCCTTTTTGCCCGCAAGTATCTGAATCCCGGCTTCTAATTTCTCCATCGGAAGCTGCATCCCGATCACGCCTGTCGAGCCCATCACAACGCTCTCTGCCGCAATGCCAAGCGCGGCGGCCGCAGCTTTTGCCGTGTCGCGGCAGTAACCGAAGCCCTCCTCGCCCGTACACGCATTGGCGATCCCGGAATTGGCTACGACCGCCCGCACCGGCGCGCCGCTGTCGATCACCTGCCTGTCCCACTTGACCGGGGCAGCCTTGACGATGTTTGTCGTAAATGTCCCCGCGGCCGCGCATGGGGCCTCGCTGTAAATCAGCGCCATGTCCGTCCTGTCCTTATACTTGATCCCCGCGGCCGCGCTTGCCGCCTCAAAGCCCTTCGCCGCCGTCACTCCGCCATTTATCCGTTTCATCCTGTCCTCCTTGCCATACCGCCATCCCGGATCGTCCGGGGTCATTTTACAAATGCGGTAATATTTTCTTCATTGAGCGTAAAATCATAATAATTCAAATCCTGCCTCTTTGTCCACCCTATTTCGTTCCAAAATGCATTTCCGACGTCATTTTTTGTAAATGCGATGAGAGACACCTTATTGATCCGCTCTCTTCTCAGGGCTTCCATCGAGAATGCCACCATAGACTTCCCGATCCCGCGCATCCGGTAATCCGGCGCCACGCACACGTGGTACAGGCATCCCCTGCGCCCGTCGTGCCCGCACAGGATGGCCCCCACGAGCTTTCCGTCCTCCACGGCGACCACGCTCGTCGTCGGGTTCCGCCGAAGGAACTGCGCGACCCCCTCGCGGGAATCATCCACGCTGCGGATGCCAAAGCCCCTGATCTGCCGCCAGAGGGCGTATACCTCATCATAGTCATCAATTGTCATCACTCTAACCAATGCTGTTTCCCCTCTCCTTGTCATGTATTGTTACGACGCACAGGTGGAATCCTCTACGGGAACGCCGGGACAAGCTCAAGCCCCTCGTCCTCCGAAAGCCCGAACATCAGGTTCATATTCTGCACCGCCTGGCCCGCCGCTCCTTTCACAAGGTTGTCGATCGCCCCCATCATAATCACGCGGTTGGTCCTCGCGTCAAGCTGGAAGCCGATATCGACGTAATTACTGCCCTCGACCCACTTCGTCTCCGGGCATACGCCCTCCTCAAGCACGCGGATAAACCTCTCCCCCTGATAATACTGATCATAGATTGCCCTGACGTCCGCGCCGGACACTCCTTTTTTGAGGGAGGCATATTCCGTTGCCAGGATGCCGCGGTTCATGGGTACAAGATGCGGAGTGAAATTCACCAGCACCTTCTCCCCCGCCGCAAGCCCAAGCTGCTCCTCGATCTCCGGCGTATGCCTGTGGGTAGCTACGCCGTAGGCTTTGATATTCTCATTTACCTCGCAGAAGAGGTTCTGCGTCTTCGCGCCCCTGCCCGCGCCGGACGTGCCGGACTTCGCGTCTATGATGAGCGTACTCATGTCGATGACGCCCTCCTTCGCGAGCGGGTATGCCGTCAGGATAGAGCACGTCGTATAACAGCCCGGATTCGCGACAAGCCTCGCGCTGCGTATCTGTTCCCTGTTCACCTCGCACAGCCCATATACCGCTTCCTCTATAAACTGCGGGCTCTTGTGCGTGATGCCGTACCATTTTTCATAGACCTGCACATCCTTGATGCGGAAATCCGCGCTCAGGTCGATGATCCTCGTCTTCTCCAATATCTCCTCGCTCATCAGCGAAGCGCAAAAGCCCTGCGGCGTCGCGGTAAAAATCACGTCCGCCTGCGCCGCAAGCTCGCCCATATTGTCATCCAGGCATTTTGCATCCACGATCTGGAAAAAATTCCGGTAAACATCCGCATATCTCTGGTCTATATAGCTTCTGGAGCCGTACCAGACGATCTCCGTCTCCTTATGCCCCGTAAGGAGGCGTACAAGCTCTGCGCCCGC
>CAZFSW010000110.1:0-4905 GCA_964521655.1 uncultured Dorea sp. | reverse complement strand
AAAATTTCCATCTATACCGTCGTAAACAGGTCTAGCACCTGCCCGGTCATGACATCCGGGGCGTCGCAGAGAAGGTATATGATGGCGCGCGCTACGGATGCGGCGCTGCCCATCTTCGCGTCCTCCTGCCCTACGTTGTGGTTGTAGGCGCGCTGCCCGGGCGTGTTGGTTATGCCGGGGGCCACGGCGTTTGCACGGATACCGTACTGCTGCGTCTGGATGGCGGTCGTCTTCGTCAGGGTGACAATGCCGCTTTTTGCCACGGCGTATGCGCCCATCTGGGAAGCGATGCGGCCCATGCGGGAGGAGAGGCTTACGATATCGCCGCCGCCCTGCCGGATCATGACGGGAACGACCTTGTTGATACACAGGAACGGGATTTTCAGGTTTGTCTTGATAATCTGATCCCATTGTTCTTCTGACCATTCCCAGATTTTGATTGCCTGTTTGCCTACTTTGTCATAGATTTCGGACGGATAGCCGCCAGCGTTGTTGACTAGTATATCAATGCGCCCGAACTCCTTAAGCACGGCGTCAACCATAGACTGCACCTGTGCGGCGTCCGTCAGGTCGCGGGAGAGCGATATCGCGCGCCCGCCCTGCGTGTGGACACCACCCGCCGGTTCATCTTGGGCTAGCGCGTCCTGTGCGCGCCCGCCCTGCTTCTCAATCATCCGCACTGTCTCGTCCAGGTCAGACTGCGTCCTGGCGACGCAGACGACTGAAGCGCCCTCGGCGGCGATTGCAAGCGCGGCCTCGCGCCCGATGCCTTTTCCGGCTCCAGTGACAATTGCGGTCTTTCCCTGTAATCTCATATTATGTTATCCTCCATACTTCGTATCAATATTTTCCACCTGTGCTATGTCCATAAGCAAACGGTCAGAGGCGCTTTTCATGGGGATGAAACCCGATGCCTGCGAAGACTGTCATATCATCCTTCCTTCCGTCCCCTCCGTGAAAAATACGGCTGACGCCGGATGCACATAACCTTCCCCGATGTCGTTAAGCAGGACGATATTCAGCCTGCCGCCCAGATTCTTTTTATCCAAAGAAACCCCTTGCAGAAGCCTTGCAAGCGGCAGCCCGCATTCGCAGGGCAGCCCGTACAGGTTCAGGACGTTCCCGATACGCGCCGCCGTACCAGCCGGGGTCAAGCCCCGTTCCTCGGCAAGTCTCGTGATCTGGTACATGCCGATGGCGACCGCCTCCCCGTGGCTCTCTCGCTCGTAATGGTGGTACTGCTCGATGGCGTGCGCCAGCGTGTGTCCGAAATTCAGAAGCATCCGCTCGCCTGTGTCGAACTGGTCTTTTTCTACGACGATCCGCTTGATATCCACGCAGCGGCGGATGATTTCCGGGAGCTCGTCCTTTAAGCTGGCAAATGAGCCCCGCGCTTCGAGTGTGGAAAATAGCCTGGCGTCGCGGATGCAGCCGTATTTCACGACTTCCCCCATGCCGTCGTGGATATACCTCTTTGGCAGCGTGTCCAGCACAAGCGGGTCGATCAGCACGAGGGCCGGCTGGCAGAACGCGCCCACGAGATTCTTCCCCTGCGGGAGATCCACCGCAGTCTTGCCCCCGACGGAGGAATCCACCTGCGCGAGCAGGGACGTCGGTATCTGCACGTATTTTATGCCGCGCAGGTAGCTTGCGGCGGCAAACCCTGCCAAGTCCCCGATGACCCCGCCCCCGAGGGCGATGATGAGGTCGCTGCGGGACATCTTCGCCGCTAATAAGGCATCATATATAATAGGAAGATTCCCGAAGCTTTTTGTCGCCTCGCCGTGGGGAAGGGTGAGCGAATGGCATTCAAACCTTTCGGAAAGGTTATCCGCAAGCCGCTCCCCATAGAGTGGAAAAACCGTGTCGTCAGACACGATCATGACCTTTTTGCCGGAAAAAACCTCTGCGATATAGTCAGAGGCTTTTTCCAGTATGTTATTTTCGATATAGATCGAATAGCTGTTGTTTCCCAGATTTACAAATAACTTCATATCCTGCCGTCCTTTTACAGCTCCTTTCCGATTACTTTGGCGATGCCGGAAATCTGCCGGACCAGCCCATCATATTTCTCAGGCTTTAAGGACTGAGCGCCGTCGCACAGCGCACATTCCGGGTTGTTATGTACCTCGATCAGAAGCCCGTCGGAGCCTGCTGCGATGGCGGCCTTCGCCATCGGCTCCACAAGCCACCATTTGCCCCCCGCGTGGCTGGGGTCTACGATGATCGGGAGGTGCGTGAGCTTGCGCACCACCGGGATGCTCTGGAGATCCAGCGTATTTCTTGTATAGTTTTCAAAGGTCCGGATGCCGCGCTCGCACAGGATGACATTTTCATTCCCGGCGTCCATGATATATTCCGCAGACATGAACCATTCCTCGTAGGTCGCGTTCAGCCCCCGCTTCAGGAGGATGGGGCGGTCAAGCTGCCCAAGCTGCTTTAACAGGTCGAAGTTCTGCATATTGCGTGCGCCGATCTGGATTAAGTCTACCTTTTCATTAAAAATATCGAGATATTTCTCTGACATCAGCTCCGTCACGATGGGAAGGCCGGTCGCCTCCCTCGCTTCGCAGAGAATGTCCAGGCCCTTAAGTCCAAGCCCCTGGAATGAATAAGGGCTTGTCCGGGGCTTGAAAGCGCCGCCGCGCAGCATATTTGCCCCGGCAGCCTTGACAGCGTGCGCGATCTCTAACACCTGCTCTGTGGATTCGACAGAACAGGGTCCGGCAATCAGCGCGAGATTGCCCCCGCCGACCCTGACACCGGAGACGTCCACGATGGAATCCTCCGGGTGAAATGCCCGGTTTGCCAGCTTGTACGGCTCCTGCACGTGCATGACCTTTGTGACTGCGGGATCGACCTCAAAGAGCTTCATATCGATCCGGGTCGTGTCGCCGGTACATCCGATGACGGTCATCTCCGTGCCTTCAATAATATGGGTGCCAAGCCCATGCGCCCTGACCATATCCTCAATGCGCGCAATATCCTGTTTGGTGGTGTGTGGTTTCAGTACAATAATCATAGTTTCCAAACTCCATTTATGTATTTTATAATGATCACAGCCTCAGGTTTGGTATCCGCTGCCGCGCAGACCGACCCTTCGGCGCTGTACCCATTATATACTTTGTTTTCCGAATAGACAAGAGAAAAAATCTTTTCATTTGCAATCTCCTGTTATATAATAATGTCAGGGCAGAAGCCATCCAACACGCTGCGCTTGCATATAAGTGGGAGAGTGGCTTTACATTAATCATACCATCTACAGACAGGAGGTACAGATATGGGATATCGTGAAAATTATGAGGAGTGGATCAGCAATCCATATTTTGACGATGCGACAAAGGCGGAACTGAAAGCAGTTGCGGACGATGACCAGGAGATTAAGGAGCGGTTCTATCAGGATCTGGAATTTGGGACTGCGGGGCTTCGCGGGATTATCGGGGCTGGTACGAACCGCATGAATATCTACACGGTGCGCAAGGCAACGCAGGGTCTTGCAAATTATATCACAAAGAAAGGCGCGAAAGCACAGGGAGTCGCCATTGCTTATGATTCCCGCCACATGTCGCCGGAGTTTGCGGACGAAGCGGCGCTCTGCCTTGCGGCGAACGGGATCAAGGCATATGTGTTTGAGTCGCTGCGGCCTACGCCGGAGCTTTCCTACGCCGTGCGCACGCTGGGATGCATCGCGGGCATCAATATCACGGCGAGCCATAACCCGCCGGAATACAACGGGTATAAGGTGTACTGGGAGGATGGCGCGCAGATCACCCCGCCGAACGACAAGGGGATTATGGACGAGGTAAAGGCGGTGACGGATTACAGCGCGGTGCGGACGATGGCCAAGGAGGAGGCAAAGGCTTTGGGGCTTTACGAGGTGATCGGCGGAGAGCTTGACGACGGTTATATCGCAGAACTTAAGAAGCAGGTGCTTCATCAGGACGCTATCGACGAGATGGGCGGGGAACTTAAGATCGTATACAGCCCGCTGCATGGGACCGGTAATATCCCGGCGAGGAGGATCCTTAAGGAGCTTGGCTTCCAAAATGTGTATGTGGTAAAGGAACAGGAGCTGCCGGACGGAGATTTCCCGACCGTCTCCTATCCGAATCCGGAGGCGAAGGAGGCCTTTGTGCTGGGGCTGCGCCTTGCAAAAGAGGTAGATGCGGATCTGGTTCTGGCGACGGATCCGGACGCGGACCGGCTCGGCGTGTATGTGAAGGATGCGAAGTCAGGAGAATATAAAGCGCTGACCGGAAATATGTCAGGCTGCCTGCTTGCGGATTATGAGCTGCGGGAGCGCAAGGCGACGAAGGGCCTGCCGGAGGACGGCTATGTGATCAAGTCCATCGTAAGCTCCAATATGGCGAAAGCGATTGCGGACGCATACGGCGCGGGCTTTATCGAGGTGCTGACGGGATTTAAGTATATTGGGCAGCAGATCCTTAAGTTCCAGCAGGAGGGAAAGGGCACGTACCTCTTCGGCTTTGAGGAGAGCTACGGCTGTCTGATCGGGACCTATGCGCGGGACAAGGACGCGATCGTTGCGACGATGGCGCTCTGTGAGGCTGCGGCGTTCTATAAGACGAAGGGCAAGACCCTGTGGGATGCGATGATGGATATGTACGACAGGTACGGCTATTATAAGGAAGATATTAAGTCCGTGACGCTGGGAGGAATCGAGGGGATCCAGAAGATACAGGGCATTCTTGAGGCCTTACGCAAGAATCCGCCTACACAGGTCGGAGGGCTTAAGGTCCTGCGGGCGAGAGACTACCAGAGCGGGGTGATCCGTGATACACAGACCGGGGAGGAGACGCAGACCGGGCTTCCGTCCTCGAACGTGCTGTATTACGACCTGGAGGATGACGCATGGATCTGCGTAAGGCCGTCCGGGACAGAGCC
>CAZFSW010000109.1:0-4906 GCA_964521655.1 uncultured Dorea sp. | reverse complement strand
ATCTGCGCGAGGCTCGCGTCATCAAGCTCCTTTGCATTCACCACCACGTCCGCAGATTCCGCCGTCAGGCTTACGACTGTTTCACTGAAGCCCTTTGACGCGAGCAGTGTTTCTGCCGCCGCCTCCTTCTCCGCCAGATCGGTCATAGAAACCATCTGGCTTACCGCCTCCTGCTTCTGTTCATCGCTTAGGTTCTCATTGTCGATGATTTCCAGCAGGGTTTCTTTGTTCTTTGCGCGCACCTGCTCCCTTGTGACCTTCGCCTCGGCGACGACCGCGCTCGCCTCGCCCGACGTCAGCACCGCCTCGCCTGGGGTGCCGTCCACTTCCCCGTCTTCCTCGCTGTCCTGGCTTGCGATGTCCTCTGACGAGCTCTCCACATCCTCATCGGAGATATCCAGAAGCTCCTGGCTTGCAAGCTCACTGTTTGCCTTTGCCGCATCCTCCTCATCGTTAAACAGCCTGCCGGAATAATTCAGATACCCTGCGGCGGCGATCATGACCGCCAGCGCCGCGATAATAACCTGGTTCTTTTTAAAGATTCGTCTCACTTACTCTTCCCTCCTACCTTTCACTATCCTAATCTTATGCGTGTCTATCCCAAATAATGCCTGCACGGACTCAGTTATATTTTTTACCGTCACCGCGTCGTCCCCGCCCTCCGCGATCACGACCACGCCCTCCACCTGCGGAACCAGCTCCTTGCTGACATAAGGGCTCTGCCCGTCTGTGCCGTCTCCGTCGTAAATAGATGTATCCCGCCGCTGTGTGTTCTGCGTCGTGCGGGTCCCGCCCTGGCTGTCCGCCTCCGTGACTGTTTCGCTGTCCTCCTCCGTGTCCTTTTCTACCACCTTTTCCGCCGAGGACGCAAGCGTGATCATGACCGATGCCTCGCCCACTCCGTCCATGCGGGAGAGCAGATATTCCAGACGGCGTTCCAGGGACTGCGCGTACTCCTCTTCCGATAAAGCTTCCTCATCCTCCCCGCCGGAAAGAGACGCGGCTTCCTGCTCCTCCTGCTTTTCTTCTGCCGGCAATGCGATGACAAGCAGCAGGATCCCCACAAGCAGCAGGATCAATAGCTGATCCTTTTTCAATTTTTTTCCGGTGAGGCTCTCCCGCAGCCTCTTTAAATAATCTTTCCCGTCATTCAATCTGAATCTCCTCCACTTCAATCTCTTCCGTCTCCCGCTCCTGCTGCCCGCCATCCCCGGCCTCCTCCAACGCCTCCTCCCCGCCCCAGGCCCTTTCCAGTTCGCCGGGCTCTGTGCTGCGCGTCATTTCCTGATACAGCTCTTCCATCTGGAAATCCGCCCCGAACACTCCAAGAACAGGCGTCATCAGCATCAGGATCAGGACAAGCCCGGTGAAGAAACGGATATATTTTCTGTAATCCTTATTCGGAACCGCGTTCAGCGCCGCAGTCACCAGCACGAGATAGAACGCGATATTCTGGATCCATTCATAGAGATAATCAAACATGGCGCCCTCCTCATACATTCCCCGTAGTCCCAGATACAACTACTATAGTAAGCAAGAATAAAAGCCCCGCCGTAAAAGTCGCCCTCATCAGCAGCCTGCACCCGTCTCCCACGCTCTCCACGCACCCGACGATCCGCTTGTCAGACACCGGCTGCAGCAGGGCGGCGGCAAGCTTATACATCAGCGCGATGCACCCCGTCTGCGCAAGCGGAAGTATGCAAAGCGCAAAGCAGAATACAGCCCCTGCAGCGCCGATCCCATTTTTCACCAGGACCGCCGTCCCCAGCGTCACCTCCGTCATGCCGCCCAGGATATCTCCGACGCCTGGGATCGCCTCTGCCCCTCTCGTCACCACGCTTCTCTTGACCGTATCGATGGCGGGGCTTATCAGCCCCTGCATCACATTCAGCCCAACCACACAGGCAAGGAGCGTCTTGAGCGTCCAGGAGGCCACCGTCTCGATCAGCTCCGCGAGCTTGCTTAGATATTCCTCCGCAGTAAGGAAGTCCAGCACCCGGACCATCATGTATACATGGATGAGCGGCAGCATGGCTTTCGCGATCAAAAGCTCTACCAGAAAAATGAGGAACAGCGCCAGATGATAAAACGCCGCCGCTGTCACGCTGCCCTTCGCGACAGATACCGCGAGAAAATACAGCGGACAGAAAGCCCCCATGAACGAAGTCAGGCTCTCGATGCCCCCCGCCGTCCACTCCACAACGGCATGGAAGGAATTGAGGCAGAGCGCAAGCATCAGAAGATAGACGACATAAAAGGCCACCTCCGAGACCTGCCTGCTCTGGAACACATTTCCAAAATTCGCGAATACCGCCGCCATGACCGCGAGAAACAGGATATGCACCAGGTTTTCCCGGCTGCTCTTGAGCGCATAGAAAAGCTGGTCCGACACAAGCCGTTTCAAAAGCCCCGTGGTAAAAGAGATGTCGCCGCTTAAAATCCCGCTAAGCGTCTCCTTAAAATCAATGCGCTCCTCCGGGAAGAGCTTCTCTAATTCCCCGTCAACCTCCCCAAATTCAAGCTCGCCCAGCATGTCCTTTGCAAGCGCCTGCACATCCGTTTCCGCTTCCTGCTGTTCCGCCGCCGTTCTATCATCCTGTCCCTGCCCTGCCGCCTCTTCCATCTCCATGTCATCCACATCTTCCATGTCCTGTCCTGCCGCCGCTGCATGGATCCCCCATATGCCGCAGGCCGCAATCCACAGGAAACAGATGCATGAAATCTTTCCTCTCCCGCTCATGACAGAAACTCCCCGATCGTCTTAAGCAGTGCCAGCAGCACCGGCATACTCAAGATCAGCACCGCGAGCTTCCCGAAGATCTCAATCTGCGCCGCGATCGTCTGATACCCCGCATCCTTGCAGATTCCCGAGGAGAACTCCGCAATATAGGTGATCCCCAGCATTTTCACCAGCGTCCCGATATAGGACTGCGTGGTGGGGATATATCCGCCGATTGCCCTCACCGATTCCACAATTGTCTCCATCTGCCCCAGCACGTTGAGGAAAATAAACAGACTCAGCGCGATGCTGATGTAGATCCCATATTCTGCTTTCCCGCTCTTAAACTGGACCGCGAGCAGCGCCCCCGCCACCCCGATGATCCCGATCTGCACCATATCCACAGGCATGCCCTTCTTTCTATAAGGTAAACAGACGCTGGATGGACTCAAACAGGTCATAGATATACGGCACGATCCAGAACAGTACAAGGATCAGCCCGGCAAGGCTTGTCAGGAACGCCTGCTCCTCCCTCCCGCTGTGCTTGAGCACCTGGCTTAACACGGAAACGAGGATCCCCACCGCCGCAATCTTAAATATCAAATTTACGCTCATATCGTCCTCCCTTTCACAGAATCCGCCAGCCGTGCTTTAAAGCAGCAGGATCACGAGCAGTATCCCGCCCATCACCCCCAGGCAGCGGCTCAGCCTGATCCTGTCTCCCATCTGCGCCCGCGCCGCTTCCATAGACCGGGAAAGCTGCTCCAGATAAAGGTCGATCGCCTTTACCTGCATATCCAGATCCATAAGCCCAAGCCTTCCCCCAAGCTCTGTAAGCCGCTGAAGCTCTGTGTCGCCAAGCCCCGCGCCGACAAGCCGCTCCCTTACGCCCGCCTCCCACAGCGCGGCAAGGCTTACGCCGTCTTTTTCCAGCATCTTCTTTCCCATCTGCAAAAGCCACGACCGGTACGGCTCCTTTGCATTTCTCCCGATCTGGGAACAGATCTCTCCCAGCGGGCTTCTGGCATAGCGTATCTCACTTTGGACGCGGTAGAAAAGCTGCTGTAAATACTCCATCTGCGCATACTGCTCCCGGAACCCCTCCGCGCGCCTGAACCCGTAAAGCGTCGTCGCGAGGAGAATGAAGATACTCCCCGACGCCTTTAACATCCCGCCTCCGAAAGCCCCGCCTCTGGAATCCCTGCCGCCCGAAAAATGCATACGCCGTCCTCATCATAAATACCCCGGATTTCCCCGACGCGCCTCTCATTTCCCAGCAGGATATAGCGCTCAAAGCGCTTCCCCTGGAACATCCGCTCAAAAAACGGTTTCCTCTTTAATTCCTCCATAGACTGCCCGTGCGCAGTGGCGATCATCCTGCATCCGCAATGCATCGCGTACTCGATGGCATGTACGTCTTCCTCGGCCCCGATCTCGTCCACGGCGATGACCTCCGGGCTCATGGAGCGGATAAGCATGAGCATCCCCTCCGCTTTCGGGCAGCCGTCCAGGACATCCGTGCGGATGCCAAGATGGTTCTGCGCCACGCCCATGTAGCACCCGCCGATCTCCGAACGCTCGTCCACGACGCCCACTGTCCGCCCTTTCAGATATGCGTTCCCGTCCGACGCCTGGCGGATGATGTCCCTTAAAAGCGTGGTCTTGCCGCAGCCCGGCGGCGACACGATCAGCGTGTGGTACATCCCTTTTCTCCTGGTCACATACGGGAAGACCCTGTCCGCGCATCCGATGGCCTCATGGGACATCCGCACATTGATGGAAGAAATGTGCCTTAAATTCTTTACCCGCCCGTCCTCCATGACGGCCTGTCCTGCCATCCCCACCCGATGCCCTCCTTCCACCGTGATAAAGCCCTGCCTCATCTCCTGTTCATACGCATACAGCGAATAACTGCTCACATAGTCCAGCATCTCCCTTACATCCTCCTTCGTCACAGTGCAGGGACTGCCGTGCGCGTCCAGGATCAGGCGCTCCTCTCCCCGGTATAAAAGAAGAAGGGGCTGTCCCGCCCGAAGCCTGATCTCCTGCAAGTGTCCGGGCGCAAGCTCCTCTTTCCTGAGCAGTTTCCGGACACTTTGCGGCAATATGCTTAAGATACCATCCTCCTGCATGTTCCATCACCTCTTTACCTCAATATATGTACAGGCTGTTGATTTATTCCACAAA
>CAZFSW010000108.1:1957-4935 GCA_964521655.1 uncultured Dorea sp. | reverse complement strand
CGATGTATAGTGCGGATTTCACTCTCTACGTGCCGTCGGAGTCATCGGGATCGTCGGCGTCGAAATCGCAGAACAGGAATTTCCTCGTGGCGAAGAGCACGGCGATGGAGCAGACCCCGACGAAGCTTCCGGTAATGGAGGAGTGGTCGACGATGATCTGGCGCGCGATGGCGAAGAGCAATACCTCGAAGACGCTGTTTGAGGTGTGGTAGTACATCATGCGGATGAGCTCGACCCCGATGACGAGGTTGAAGCAGGTCTCCAGCAGGTCGTCATAGTTGGGCCACACGTCAAAATCCGGGATGTTTTTAAGGGACATTGCCATCCGCAGGCACAGCAGTATGATGCCGACCGCCAGCATCAGCGCGATAAAAAATTCGAGGACAGTCGCCAGCTTTTTTAAAAAATTTGATATATGCTGTTTCATACGGATCTCCTTTGCAGCCTGACAAAAAGACAGGGATAAATCACCAGCACCCACAGTACCAGTATAAAGTATTCGGCGGATTTTGCCAAGATGGAAGTCCCAAAAAATACCGGGAATGCCTCTTTTATCAGCAAAGTAAATGCAAGGCCTGCGGCAAGCCTTGCGGCGCGCCGCCAGATGCCCGCCTGCCCGGTGGCAAAATCCAGATATCTGCGCTCCACATACCATCCGACGGCAAAGCCAAGCCCCGCGCCCGCAGATTTGCAGCAGTCTGCGGCGTATTCCATATCAATGGCGCCGCTGCCGTTTAAAATCAGGGCATATCCGGCGACGCCGAAGGAAATTACAGCTAAAACGGCGGCAGCTGCGGCGGGATGGCGCGCCCGGTCCAGTAAAAGGTCCTGATTATGCCATAATACACAGGAGATTAGAACCGAGAGCCCCATAGAAACCAGGACGTCCTTCGGCGTATGGCAGCCCAGGTACATACGGGAGAACCCGACCAGCACGAACGCCAGCACATACAGGAGCTTTGCCCACACGCGGCGGCTTCTTAACGCCAGCGGGAAAAACAGGCACGTCGCCCCCTGCGTATGGCCGCTTGGGAAGGAATAGCCCGTCGCGGCGGGAAGCGCGCTCTCTACCGCGTGAAACTTTGGATCCAGCGCCCACGGGCGCGGGATGCGAAAGGTGATCTTAAGCGCCTGCACGCACAGGCCCGCCGTAAAGTAGGTAAAGCCCAGCAGCCAGGCAAAGCGCTTGTCAACGCACCAGTAAAACGCGCAGATGACCGCGATGATCACTATTTCCTGGCCAAAATAAGTGAAGAGCTGCATCAGCCGGTCAAGGAAGGGGGTACGCATTCCCTCTAATAGCCAGAGGAAGCTCATGGGCGGTTCCCCCTTTTGCGCATCTTGGAATCCAGGATCTTCTTGCGGAGCCTCAGAGACTTCGGCGTGACTTCCAGCAGCTCGTCCGTATCGATAAAGTCGATCGCCTGCTCCAGGCTTAAGATCCTGGGCGGAGTGAGCCGCAGGGCTTCGTCCGCGTTAGAGGAGCGGGTGTTCGTCAGGTGCTTGGTCCTGCAGACATTTACTTCAATGTCGTCCGCCTTTGCATTCTCCCCGATGACCATGCCGGAGTAGACCTTTTCCCCCGGTCCGATGAAAAGCGCGCCGCGCTCTTGCGCGCTAAACAGCCCGTAGGTCACGGATTCCCCGGTCTCAAACGCGATGAGGGAGCCCTGCTTGCGGTACTGGATGTCGCCCTTGTACGGGGCGTAGCCGTCAAACGCGGTATTCATGATGCCGTTCCCTTTTGTGTCGGTGAGAAATTCGCCCCGGTAGCCGATGAGCCCCCGGGCCGGGATCTTAAATTCCAGACGGGTATAGCCGCCGCTTGCCGCGCCCATGTTCTGGAGCTCGCCCTTTCGCTGGCTGAGCTTTTCGATCACAATACCGGTATATTCATCAGGCACATCCACATAGGCAGTCTCCATCGGCTCCAGCTGTCTGCCGTTTTCATCCCGTTTATAGAGGACCTCGGCCTTGCTGACCGCGAACTCATAGCCCTCGCGCCGCATATTTTCGATTAATACGGACAGATGCAGCTCGCCGCGCCCGGCCACCTTGAAGCTGTCGGTGCTGTCAGATTCCTCGACGCGGAGGCTTACGTCCGTGTTCAGCTCCCGGAAGAGCCGTTCCCGCAGATGGCGCGAGGTCACATATTTTCCCTCCTGCCCCGCAAAGGGGCTGTCGTTGACAAGGAACTGCATGGCGATGGTCGGCTCGGAAATCTTCTGGAACGGGATCGCCTGCGGGCGCTCCGGGGAACAGATGGTGTCCCCGATGGAGAGGTCCGCGATTCCGGAAATCGCGACGATGGAGCCGATTCCCGCCTCTTTTACATCGACCTTGCTAAGCCCGTCAAATTCATAGAGCTTGCTGATACGCACCTTCTCCTGGCGCGATGGGTCGTGTTCATTTACCACCACG
The DNA here is from genome assembly GCA_964521655.1 of uncultured Dorea sp. Lineage (GTDB taxonomy): Bacteria > Bacillota > Clostridia > Lachnospirales > Lachnospiraceae > CAPEBR01. The sequence continues at coordinate 2,514 of CAZFSW010000108.1, read as the reverse complement.
GCATCCATCCCCACCCGGATGCTGCCGTTGTCCACCTTGCCGATGCCGATGCGCCCGACATATTCGTTATAATCGATGGTACTGATGAGTACCTGTGTGTCGGCGTCCGGGTCACCTTCTGGTGCGGGGATATATTTCAGGATCGTCTCAAACAGCGGCTTCATATTGCGCCCCTTATCGCAGAGGTCGAGAACCGCCACGCCCGCTTTAGCGGAGGCATAGACGAAAGGACAGTCAAGCTGCTCGTCAGAAGCGCCCAGATCCATGAAAAGCTCCAGGACCTCGTCGATCACCTCGTCCGGCCTCGCCTCCGGCCGGTCGATCTTGTTGATGCAGACGATGGCAGGCAGGTCCAGCTCCAGTGCTTTGCTCAGGACGAACCTGGTCTGCGGCATCGCGCCCTCGAATGCATCCACCACGAGGATGACGCCGTTCACCATCTTAAGGACGCGCTCCACCTCACCCCCGAAGTCAGCATGCCCCGGCGTGTCGATGATGTTGATCTTCGTCCCCTTGTAATAGACGGCGGTATTCTTGGAGAGGATGGTGATCCCGCG
>CAZFSW010000108.1:0-1857 GCA_964521655.1 uncultured Dorea sp. | reverse complement strand
TTAATAGTGTAACACATTTTCTGGAATTTACAAGAATGAAAAATTATGGTTCTAAAAAGCGGCCTTGCCTCATAGACTGATTAATGACCATGAAATACGATTCAGAGGAAGGGAGAATGTAAAATTATGTCAGATAAGATCATGGAAAACAACCAGGTGACAATTATGGGAGAGATTGCTTCAGGGTTTTCCTTCAGCCATGAGGTATTCGGGGAGGGCTTTTACATGGTGGAGGTCAGGGTGAAGCGCTTAAGCAGCTCCGAGGACAGGATTCCGCTTATGATATCGGAGCGGCTGCTTGACGTGTCGCAGGATTACACAGGCGAGTTTATCATGGCAAGCGGGCAGTTCCGCTCCTATAACAGGCACGATGAACAAAAGAACCGGCTGATATTGTCTGTATTCGTAAGAGAAGTATCTTTTATAGAGGAAGAGCCTGACGGGGCGAAGACGAACAGCATTTTCCTCGACGGTTACATCTGTAAGATACCGGTATATCGGAAAACGCCGCTCGGCAGGGAGATTGCGGATCTTCTGCTGGCGGTCAACCGCCCGTATGGGAAATCGGACTACATACCGTGCATCTGCTGGGGGAGGAATGCGAGGTTCGCCTCCACTTTTGAGGTGGGCGTCCATGTGCAGATATTTGGGAGGATCCAGAGCAGGACCTATGTAAAAAAGCTGACGGAGACTGAGTCGGAGGAGCGGACGGCGTATGAAGTATCCGTGAGCAAGCTGGAATGTATGGAGGACTGACGGCCGAATGTGAATTCTGGGCAGCTTTCATTGACATTGCCTCTTATTAATGATAAAATTCAGGGGAATGAAAAGAAAGGTCGGGAGAATTATGGCTGTTTTTACAGGAGCTGGAGTGGCGATCGTCACGCCGTTTAAAGAAGATGGAAGCATTGATTATGAAAAACTGGATGAACTGCTGGATTATCACTGTGAGAATGGGACGGACAGCATCATCATCTGCGGGACGACCGGGGAATCTGCGACGATGACGGAGGAGGAGCACATGGAATGTGTGAAGTTCACCATCGGACGGGTGAAGGGGAGGCTTCCGGTCATCGCGGGCACGGGTTCAAACTGCACGAGGACAGCGATCGATCTGTCGAAAGAGGCAGCCCTAAGCGGGGCGGACGCCCTGCTCCTTGTGACGCCTTATTATAACAAGGCCACGCAGGGCGGGCTGATCGCGCACTATACGGCGGTCGCGAGTGAAGTGAAGATCCCCATCATCATGTACAGTGTGGCCAGCAGGACCGGCTGCAACATTGAACCGGCAACCGTGGCGGAGCTTGTGAAGAATGTGGACAATATTGTGGGGGTGAAGGAGGCCTCCGGCAGCATCTCGCAGGTGGCGAAGATCATGTCGCTGACGGACGGCAATATCGAGCTTTATTCCGGCAATGACGACCAGATTGTCCCGCTTCTTTCGCTCGGCGCGAAGGGAGTGATCTCTGTGCTCTCGAACGTGGCTCCGAGGGAGACGCATGAGATCTGCGAAAAGTTTTTCGCCGGGGACATAGCGGGAAGCGCCGCCTTACAGCTCAAGGCGATTCCGCTGATCGAGCAGTTATTTAGCGAGGTCAACCCGATCCCGGTGAAGAAGGCGATGAAGCTGATGGGCCGGGACTGCGGGCCTTTGCGTATGCCGCTTACCGAGCTTACGCCCGCGCACACACAGAGCCTCGTGGAGGCGATGAAGGAGTTCGGGATCCGGCTTGCGGGGGATCAGTAAATATTGCTGCCCGTGCGGGCTGAAATATCCGGGCAGGAATCAGAGGGTATCGAAGGGTACCCTTTTTTGTTATATAAAAAAGGTACTTTCGATAGTTATTGTTAATTATC
>CAZFSW010000107.1:0-4979 GCA_964521655.1 uncultured Dorea sp. | reverse complement strand
ATCGTGCTGATCGATGGCCACAGCATCCTAAACCGCGCGTTTTACGGGCTGCCTGACCTCACGAATTCGGAGGGGCTGCACACGAACGCGGTCTATGGATTTCTGACCATCCTGTTTAAAATATTAGAAGAAGAGAAGCCGGAGTACCTTACCGTGGCATTCGATGTCCACGCGCCGACGTTCCGCCATGAGATGTACGCGCAGTATAAGGGCACGAGGAAGCCGATGGCAGAGGAGCTAAGGCAGCAGGTCCCGGTGATGAAGGAAGTGCTGGCCGCGATGGGGATCAAGACCATCGAGTGCGCCGGGCTTGAGGCGGACGACCTGCTGGGGACGCTCTCGAAGCGCTGCGAGGGCGCGGGGATGGAGGTCGTGATCATCTCCGGCGACCGCGACCTTTTGCAGCTTGCGACAAAGCATGTGAAGATCCGCATTCCGAAGACAAAGCGCGGGCGCGCGGAGGTGGAGGATTATTACGAGGACGATGTGCTTTCGCGCTATCAGGTGACGCCGCATGAATTTATCGACCTGAAAGCCCTCATGGGGGATGCGTCGGACAATATTCCGGGCGTGCCGGGAATCGGGGAGAAGACGGCGGCGAAGATCATCGTGCAATTTCATTCCATCGAGGCGGCGCATGAGCATGTGGATGAGATCACGCCGCCGCGGGCGGCGAACGCGCTAAAGGAGCACTGGGAACTGGCGGTCATGAGTAAGAAGCTGGCGGCGATCGAGGTGGACGCGGATTTTGCCTGTGAGCTTTCCGAGGCGAGGCTTGGAAATATCTTTACTGAGGAGGCATATGCTTATTTCCAGAGGCTCCAGTTTAAAAACCTGCTTTCGAAGTTTGATGTGAGCGCGCCGCCAAATCGGGTCGAGGACGGTTTCCGGGAGATCACTTCCAGAAAAGAAGCAAAAGAGGTGTTCAAAAGGGCGGAACATGCCCCCTGCATCGGCGCGTGTATCTTCCGGGATATGGAGAATGTACTGCCCCTGTTCGCGCAGGAGGCGGAGGTTGGCGGCGTCGGCGTCTGCTATGAAAAGGCGGGCGCGTACTGCATCCGCATAGGCGGAGATATTGGGAAGGAGTGGCTTCTGGAGCGCCTTTCCTGGCTTGCGGGGCATACGGGCAGGTTCGCGATGTTCGATATCAAGGCGGCGATGGAATACATTTCCATCGAGGATCAGGACAACTGCTTTGACGTGTCGGTCGCAGCATACCTGCTAAATCCGCTGAAAAATGATTATCCATACGAGGACGTGGCGAGGGAGCAGCTTGGGCTTACGATCGAGGAAAAGTCCGAGGCGTATGTAAAGGCCTGCTATGAGGCGTACACAGCTTTCGCGGCGTCGGAGGCCATGCTTGCAAAGCTTAAGGAAATGCACATGGACAGGCTCTTTGCCGAAATCGAGATGCCGCTTGTATTTACCCTCTATGACATGGAAAAAAACGGCATAAGGGCAGAGGGCGAGGCGCTTAAGATATACGGCGCGCAGCTTGGCGCGAGGATCTCGGAGCTTGAAAAGGAAATCTATGAGGAGGCGGGCGAACATTTCAACATCAATTCGCCAAAGCAGCTTGGGCAGATCCTCTTTGAGAAGCTTGGGCTTCCGGGAGGGAAGAAGACAAAGACAGGGTATTCAACGGCGGCGGGCGTGCTGGAGAAGCTGGCGCCGGATTACCCGATTATCCATAAAATACTGGAATACCGCCAGTATACGAAGTTAAAATCCACCTACGCGGACGGGCTGGTTGGTTATATCCGTGAGGACGGGCGTATTCACGGGAAGTTCAATCAGACTATCACGGCGACGGGAAGAATCAGCAGCACAGAGCCGAACCTCCAGAACATCCCGGTGCGCATGGAGCTGGGGAGACTGATACGCAAGGTGTTTGTGCCGGAGGAGGGGTATGTATTCCTGGATGCGGATTATTCCCAGATAGAGCTTCGCATCCTCGCCCACTGCTCCGGGGATGAGAACCTGATAGAGGCCTACCGGGAGCAGAAGGATATCCACCGGATCACCGCGTCGCAGGTGTTCCATGTGCCGTTTGAGGAGGTGACGGACCTGCAGCGGCGGGGGGCCAAAGCGGTAAATTTCGGAATCGTGTACGGGATCAGCTCGTTCGGGCTGTCTGAGGACCTAAGTATCGGGCGCAAGGAGGCGGCGAAATATATTGAAGATTACTTCCACACCTATCCGGGCGTCAAGGCATTTCTGGACGACGCAGTGAAGCACGCAAAGGAGACGGGGTATGTGACGACATTGTTCGGGAGGAGGAGGCCGGTGCCGGAGCTTTCCTCCAGTAATTTCGCGCAGCGCTCCTTCGGGGAGCGGGTCGCGATGAACGCGCCGATCCAGGGGACGGCGGCGGACATCATCAAGATTGCGATGGTGGGCGTAAACCGCAGGCTAAAGAGCCAGGGACTGCGCTCAAGGCTGGTGCTCCAGGTACATGATGAGCTTCTGATCGAAGCGTACAGGCCGGAGCTTGACGAGGTGCGGGGCATTTTGAAGGAGGAGATGGAGCAGGCGGCGAGCCTTAAGGTGCCGCTGGAAATAGATATGCATACAGGAGAGAACTGGTACGAGGCAAAGTAAAGTAAGAGGAGTGACGGATATGAAGATTATAGGAATTACCGGCGGCGTAGGCGCGGGAAAGACAGAAATCGTGGAGTATCTGAACGATAAATACGGAGCGAGCATCTGCCAGACGGATAAGGTGGCAAAAAAACTGCAGAAAAAAGGCGGCGTCTGCTTTGACGCGATCGTGGAGCATTTTGGAAGGGATATTTTAAATGAAAAAGGAGAGCTGGACCGGGAGAAATTAAGCGATATTGTATTTTCCGACCCAGAGCAGCGGGGGGCGCTGAACCGGATCGTCCACCCGGCGGTGAAAAAAGAGGTAGACCGGCTGATCCAGCAGGAGAAACGGAAGAATACGAACCTTTTTATTATCGAATCCGCGATCCTGATCGAGACGCAGTACGCGGCTTTGTGTGACGAGCTGTGGTATATCTATGTAAAGGACAGCGTAAGAAGGAACCGGCTGTACTATTCCAGAGGGTACGATAACAAGAAGATTGACGAGATCATCGCGGCGCAGCTTCCGAAGGAGCAGTTTTTGAAGAACTGCGACCGGGTCATTGACAACAGCGGTGTGTTTGACGAGACGATGCTCCAGCTTGATGAGATCATCAGGGATCTGTAGCCGGAGGCTATAGAGGCTTTCAGGACTGGTTGCCGGAGAATGAAAGGAAAGGATTTACATAAATATGAGATTGTGCAGCATTGCCAGCGGGAGCAGCGGGAACTGCATTTATGTGGGAGATGGCGGCACGCATCTACTGGTTGACACAGGTATCAGCCGCAAGCGCGTGGAGGAGGGCTTACAGACTCTTGGGGTGAAAGGAGAGGAGCTTGACGGCATCCTGATCACACATGAGCATATCGACCATATACAGGGGCTCGGCGTATTCAGCCGCAAATATGAGATCCCCGTCTATGCCACGAGGGGGACGATTGAGGGAATCCGGGGGATGAAAAGCCTCGGCAGGATATCGGATGGGCTTCTCCATGAGGTCTGCGTCGATGAGAGATTCCGGCTGGGGGATCTGGAGATCGAGCCCTTTGCCATCTCGCACGACGCGAGGGAGCCCTCCGGCTACCGCATCGAGAGCGGCGGGAAAGCGGCGGCAGTCGCCACGGACTTAGGGGTGTATGACGAGTACACTGTCCGGCATCTAAAGGGCGTGGACGCGCTCGTGCTGGAGGCGAACCACGATATCCATATGCTGGAGGTAGGGCCGTACCCGTACCCGCTCAAACGCAGGGTGATGGGAGAGCAGGGGCATCTCTCCAATGAGCTGTCAGGCAGGCTTCTCTGTGAGATCCTGCACGATGGGCTCCGGCAGGTTGTCCTGGGGCATCTGAGCAAGGAGAATAATTACGCGGAGCTTGCCTATGAGACGGTGAAGCTGGAGATCACGCTGGGGGACAACCCCTACAAGGGAGAGGATATTCCGATTATGGTAGCGAAAAGAGATGCGGTATCGGGCGTCGTGGAGTGGTAGCCCAAACCCTGGAGGCCCTACATAAAGATACAGTAGAAAGGAAACGATATGGGAAAAACAGCGATTGTAACAGACAGCAACAGCGGGATCACACAGGCGCGGGCAAAGGAGATGGGGATCCGCGTGCTGCCGATGCCGTTTTATATTAATGGGGAGCTGTATTATGAAGACGTTACCCTGACACAGGAGGAGTTCTACGAACGTCTTGCGGAGGATGCAGATATCTCCACTTCGCAGCCCACTCCGGCGAATGTGACGGAGCTGTGGGACGAAGTTCTAAAGGAATATGAAGAGCTTGTCTACATTCCGATGTCGAGCGGCCTGAGCAGCTCGTGTGAGACGGCGATGGCCCTTGCGGACGATTACGACGGGAGGGTGCATGTCGTTGACAACCAGAGGATATCCGTCACCCAGCGCCAGTCGGTACTTGATGCCTTAGAGATGGCAGAGCACGGGCTTGACGCGCAGCAGATCGTGGACGTGCTGATGAGGGAAAAGCTGGAGGCAAGCATCTATATCACGGTCGATACGCTGAAATACCTGAAAAAGGGCGGGCGCGTGACGGCGGCGGGCGCGGCTCTCGGCGCGGTGCTCAATATCAAGCCTGTCTTACAGATCCAGGGGGAAAAATTGGACGCCTATGCGAAGGTGCGCGGGTTCAAGGCGGCAAAAAAGACGATGATCGAGGCGATGAAGAAGGATCTGGACGGGCGCTTTGCCGGCAGGCAGATGCATTTGCAGGCGGCGTATACCTGCTCTGACGAGGAGGCCGGAGCGTGGAAACAGGAATTGGAAGAAAAATTTCCGGGATACGACATCCATATGGACAGGCTGTCGTTAAGCGTAAGCTGCCATATCGGGCCGGGGTCGATGGCGGTGGCCTGCAGTAAGAAGGTGGAATAT
>CAZFSW010000106.1:0-4992 GCA_964521655.1 uncultured Dorea sp. | reverse complement strand
TTTACCGGGATAGATGTGGTAAAATCACACAAAAGGATTGAGACAGGAGGATATTTTTATGGCACTGTTCGACAAATTAAAAAGCCTGATTTCGGATACCGGCAAGGAAATTCCCGTGTCAGAAGCGCATACTGTCCCAGCGCGGGAGAATTCTGTCCCAAACAATATCACGGCCTCCAGGCCGGAAGCTCCGGCGGCGCCCACGGGCGAAAATCCCGGTGTGGACAATTTCTCTTTCGCGGACGCCTCTATTTTCCCGCCGGACATCTGCGGGCTTCCTGAGCATACGCTGCTTGCCGCGCAGGAGGAAATCCATGCGCGCCTTGAGCTTTTAGAGCGCTATAAAGGCTGGCAGGAGGAGCAGGCCAAGAGAATCGATAAAGATACAGATGAAAACACAGATACAAACTCCGGCACAGATGCGCGATCCGGCCAGGACACGAGCACAGCCCCTGCGCCCTTCCCCCGCGCGCACGCCGAAATCCGCGTTCTCATCAGCAGCGACAGGATGTCCGCCTATGCTTGCTGCCTCGCCCCCGTGGGCGACAGGGAAGATATCTCAGAGCGATCCTTTGAGCGCGCTCTCGCCGATTCCGGCATCGTATATGGCATCGACCGCAGCACGCTTAAAACCATCGTGCAGGAGAAGCTCTACCACCGCCTCTTTGCCATCGCCCGCGGGACAGCTGCGGCGGACGGGACAGACGGGCAGGTCATCGACCACTTCCCCCGCTGTCAGGAGCTCCATCTGCAGGAGGATGTTCAGGGAAATATTGATTATAAAAATGTAGACGTGTTCCAGAGCATCCGTGCGGGCGAGGTCATCTGCGAGCTGATCCTCCCGACAGACGGCACGGACGGGCGCGACGTCACCGGGAAGCTGCTCCCTGCAAGGAAGGGGAAGATGCCGCCAATCCCAAGAGGGAAGAACACCTCCGTCACGGAGGATGGCAGCGCCCTGACCTCCGATGTGGACGGCGATATCTCTTTCCAAAGCGGCGCATTCCGGGTGGAATCGAAGCTGATCGTGCCTGGCGATGTGGACAATGCCACCGGGCATATCCACTTTGCGGGAGATGTCATCATCCAGGGCGACGTCAGGCAGGGCTTCCATGTGGATGCGGGCGGGAAGCTCACAGTCTGCGGGCTAGTGGAGGGCGCGGCCCTGACCGCCGGGGAAGACATCATTTTGCAAAAAGGGATGCACGGGAACGGCAGCGGGAGCATTACGGCAAAGGGCTGCGTGTACTCCACCTTCCTTGAACAGGCAAAGATATATGCAGAAGGAGACGTCACCTCTGATGTCATCATCAACTGCAATATCCAGTCGGGCGGGAGCGTCCTGGCGGTCTCCGGTAAGGGTATCCTGATCGGCGGGACGGTGAAAGCCGCAGAAAGCGTACAGGCAAAACGCATTGGCAGCCCGTCCGAGGTACACACGGTGATCAAGATCGGGGTATCGGTCAAAAAAGACGATAATATAGAAGAAGTGAAAAAAGAACTCGCCGCCGCGAAGGAGACGCTTGACAAGATTACTAAAAACCACCGTTATCTCTCCGGCCTGCCCGAGATCCCGGAAAAATTCGCGGAGACCTATCGGACTCTGGGAATGCAGAAAAAGCTCTACGTGGAGCTGGTTCATGAGCTCCAGGCGAAGATCGACGTGCTTGAACATCAGAAAAATGACTACAGCAAATGCTATGTACAGGGAAATATCATCTACGCTGTTACCGACATTTCCTTAAACAACCACTCCACCCACATCCAGGATGCCATCAGCATGTGCAAGGTCTATTATTCCAAAAAAGACGGGGCGCTGGCGCTGGGGACGTTTTAAACGGCGTCCCCGGCTTTGATGAAAGCTTCGATTTCCTCTTTCCTTCCGGTAAGCGAGCCCTGCGCCATCTCCGGCTTCCCGCCCCCGCGCCCGTCAAACGCCCCGTTCAGCTTGTTGCAGAGCGCCCTCACATCTGTCTTGCGGCTGCCGATTACATAGCGGTAGCCGTCTTCGTCTGTTCCGGCAAACACCGCGCAGACACACGCGCCGCGCGCGAGCAACAGGTTCATAAGCTCTCTTGGCGCATTTCCCGAAAGCTCCCCGTCAAATACGCAGACCAGATCCCCGGACACGTCAGTTTCCTCTGCCCGATACCAAAGAAGCTTCTGCTGCAGCCCGGCAGCCCTGCTCTTTAAGGAGAGCTGCTCTTCCTTTAAGTGCTCCACGGCCAGGGCAATCTCCGGCTCCTTGACACACAGCAGGTTAGAAATGGCCTTGGCATTTTCCTCTTTTATTTGATAATCCCGGAGTGCGCGGCTGCCGCAGAGCATAAAGACGCGCTCGCCGCCTTTATAGTTGATCATGTTGACCAGCTTGATACAGCCGATTTCCCCTGTCCGCTCCATATGGGGCGCGCAGCAGGCGCAGACGTCCACCCCCGGTATCCGGATGATCCGGACCTGCCCCTCTATCTCTATCTTGCTCCGGTAGTCCAGCTCCTGCAGCTCCTCTTTGGATGGATACAGGACTTCCACCTCCAGATCGTGCCAGACGGCGCGGTTCGCCTCCAGCTCAAGCTCCCGCAGCTCTTCCTTTGAGATTGGCCCGTCAAAGTCCATCGTACAGTAGTCCGCCCCCAGATGGAAGCCCACGTTATTGTACCCAAAGCGTCCGTGGACAAGCCCGGAGATGATGTGCTCCCCCGTATGCTGCTGCATATTTTCAAACCGCTTCTCCCAGTCGATGCGCCCATGCACGGCCGCACCGACCACAAGCGCCTCCTCTGTCATATGCCAGATGACGCCGTCCTTTTCCTGCACGTCATGTACACGGATTTCGCCCAGATAGCCGGTATCTGCGTACTGCCCGCCGCCCTCCGGGAAGAACGCGGTCCTGTCAAGGGCAATCTGCCAGCCATTCTTTCCCGTCTCGCATGCCGTGACCGTCGCGTCAAATTCCCTCCTGTGGCTATCCGCATAGTATATTTTTTCTGTCATATCCTACATCCTTTCCGGCGCTTCAAATCCAAGCACGTCAATACACGCCTCCAGCACATCCTTCACAAGCACAAGAAGCGCAAGATAACTCTCCTTCGCCGTCTGGTCCCCCTCCGTGAGGATCCTCGTCTCATGGTAGAAATGGTTAAACGCATTTGCAAGGTCATAGACATACGCGCAGATCCTGTGCGGGGCAAGCTCCTGATATGCCGTCTCCATCACTTCGTTATATTTTACCGCTTCCAGCATAAGCGCTTTCTCGCTTGCGCTCCTCGCTGCGCTGATCTCAAGGCCCGCAAGTGCGCCGCCCTCTGCCTCATATTTTTTCAGAATGGACTTGATCCTTACAATCGTATACAGGATATATGGCCCCGTATTTCCCTCAAAAGAGGTGAACCGCTCCACATCGAACACGTAATCCTTAGACGCCTGGTTGGAGAGGTCGCCGTACTTGATGGCGGAGACGGCGACGATCCGCGCCGTGCGCCCTGCCTCCTCTTCCTCCACAGTACGGTTGTCCGCGATTTTCTGATACATTTCCTCCTGAATCTCCGCGATGAGGTTCTCAAGGCGCATCACACCGCCCTCCCGCGTCTTGAAGGGTCTGCCGTCCTTCCCGTTCATCGTGCCGAAGCCCAGGAAACAAAGTTTCACATTCTCCGGGACGATCCCCGCCTTTTTCGCCGCGCGGAACACCTGTATAAAATGAAGCTCCTGGCGCTTATCCACGACGTAGATGATCTGGTCAGGCTGATAATCCCGCTCCCTTTGCACCAGCGTGGCGAGGTCGGTCGTCCCGTAGAGAGAGGCCCCGTCCGATTTCTGCACGATGCAGGGCGGGATCTCCTTCGTATCCGATTCCTGCTGCACGTCGATGACTAAAGCCCCGTCGGAAATGTGGGCGTGGCCTTCTGATTTCAGGCGCTCGATCATAGCCGGGATGAACTCCTGCGCATCCGACTCCCCTTTCCACAGGTCGAATGTGACATTTAACGCCGCGTAATTTTTTTTCAGGTCTGCCACGGATATCTCCATGATCTTCCTCCACAGGGCGCGATAGCCCCTGCGCCCGCTCTGCAGATGACAGGTAGCCAAAAGCGCCTCCTCCCGGTAGGCTTCGTCCTCCTTCGCCTTCGCGCTCGCCGCCGGGTAGATTTCCTCCAGCTCCGCGATGGTAAACGGCGCTTCCTTCGGATACTCCCCCTCAAATGCGTCGTCAAAATATGCAAGCTCTGGCTTCCTCGCCCTAAGCTCCACAATGATGAGCCCCATCTGGTAGCCCCAATCCCCAAGATGGATGTCCCCCAACACGGTATGTCCCATCTTTCTGGCGATGCGCTTTACGCTCTCCCCGATGATCGCGGAGCGCAGATGTCCCACATGGAGCGGCTTTGCCACATTCGGGCCGCCGTAATCGACAAGGATCGTCTCCGGCGTGTCCGTCTTCTCAATGCCGAGCTCTTCTGCTTCCCTCATCGCATTCAGGTACGCCGCAACCGAAGCCCCGTCAAGCTTCAGGTTGATAAAGCCCGGCTTTACCGCCTGCACCTCCCCGATATATGTGTTCCCGGCAATCCTCTCCTCGAGCTTTCCCGCGACCTCCTCCGCGATGGCAAGCGGGGCCCTGTGGTACCTCTTCGCCCCCGCCATCGCGCCGTTGCACTGGTATTCGCACAAGTCCGGCCGGTTTGACAGCGTGACGCGCGCAAGCCCCCCGTCATATCCCGCCGCCTCAAACGCCTCTGCCAGCTCCTGCTCGATATAGTCAGCTATTTTTTTCATGCTTTTTGTCTACGCCCTTTCTCTGTGATTCTTTCTGCCTGTGGATCTTTCCACCTGTGCGGTCTGAAAGCCCTTGCCTGCCTGCCGCCTGCCGCCGCGAACAATTAGAAACGGCAGTTAATTTCGTCCGCGGGTATAGTCTTCGTCACCGACTATAGCCTAACCCTTCCGGCGCGAATTGTCAAGGAACGCCCACCGTTATCTGTCTATGGTATA
>CAZFSW010000105.1:0-5050 GCA_964521655.1 uncultured Dorea sp. | reverse complement strand
CGTAGAGCTTATAGGTCTGCTTCTCCATGTCGGTCGTCATCCCGCCCGCGTTCGATGTGAATACGTCGTAGGTGAAGCCGCTCTTTGGATACCCCTCCTGCGCAAGCTGCGCCCTCGCGGAATCCGCCTGGTCCGACGGTACCTTGATATTGCCTGAGCCGTCCGATATGTATGGAATATCCAGCTCCGCAAGCTCGGCAAGGATCTCCGTCGTCTCCTCCTCGGTCACTTCGGTGTAAAGCGTCACGTAATCCTTATGGTTGAGGAAATAGGCGATGGCAATCGCCCCTAAAATGACAATAACGGCAATCACCACTGCCGCTATCATCGTCTTTTTACTTAATTTACCGAAAAATTCCTTAAACGACTTTAGCTTTTCTTTCATTGTTCATCTGTCTGTCCCATCTATTTATTCTACATTGAGATACGCATAAGCTCGTTGTACGCATCTATGGCCTTGTTGCGGATCGCCACGAGGAGGTCGATGGACAGCTGCGCCTCTGCCGCCGCTATGGGTACCGTATGCGCATCATCAATCTGCCCCGTCGTCAGGAGATACTCTTTATCCTCCAAGTCCCTCTCCGCCGCCTCTGCGCTTTCTAGCGCGTCTGTAAATAAATTCTTAAAATCGCTGAACACAGAACCGACACTGTCTGCCGCCGTCGTATTTGTCGTTGTAATCCCGTCGCTGCCTAGCGTAAGAGACTGGATTGGTGTAATGAACTGCGTCGCTTCCATAATTTACCGCCCCCTTCTAACCCTTGATGACCGATGAAAGCCTTGATATGTCGCTGTTCACTGCCTGTATGACGTACTGGTACTGGAGGGCCGCTTTCGTAAGCTCAGCCTGCTCCGTATCCTCCACCACGTTATTCCCGTCGAGCCTCGCGCTCTCCCTGTCCGACTCCTTAATCTGCCACACGGCGCTGTTTGTCGCGTTCCTGACCTGCTCCCGGTTCCCGGACGCCGCTTCCAGCTTCGCCCGGAACATATCCTCAAACTCCGTGTACTTCGCCTTATATCCGGGAGTGTCGACATTTGCGATATTGAGCGCTGTCACCGACTGCTTTTCCCACAGATAGTCCAGCGATTTTTCCCCGACGAGGAGGCTGTTCCCAAAAATCTGGCTTAGGCTGCCAAGCCCCATATCATCACCTTCTTACCTAATTTTAAAAGATTATAATAAAAGTCCCATCTTTATGCCTTTTTTCCTGTTAAGTATATGGCTCTCTACTTTAAAAGAACTTAAAAAATAAAAAATATCCGATAAAAAGATAACATTTTTTTTCATTCCCGTCAACTCTTTTCCCCGCACAAGTTTACATTTTTAGTAATTTTAACACATTTTTCGTTGTTTTTGCGAAGAAACTTTATTTTTCAGCTCCGGCGCCGATAATATAAAAATATGCGCCACCGTTTTCCCTGTGATCATCCATGTGTATGGGAAAGCCATATTTTTTTTGCGGCCGCTAAATAAAATAGCTGTAGCTGTCATCGCTCCCGTCATCGCCGTCCGATGAAAAATCCGTGATGGACGCAAGCTTCTGGTCCAGCTCCAGCTGCATCATCTCCGCCATCATCTTAAACACTTCCCCGTAATCTACATCCAGCAGATTATAAGCCGTGTCCGCAGAAGCATCCAGGCTCTCCACCGTCTGCCCCGTGCTAAGGTCCATCCCCGCATACTCCAGCACGCGGGCGACATAATTCTGCGTCTCCTCAAAGGGCGGGATGCCGCCGTACTTGTCCACATTGCCGCTTCCCGCGTTGTAGGCGGCGAGGGCGAGGCTTACATTGCCGCTGTAGCGTTCCAGAAGCGACGCCAGGTAGCGCGCCCCTCCCATGATGTTCTCTCTCGCGTCGTAGGCGTTGGAAACCCCCAGCGAAGCAGCGGTCGCGGGCATGAGCTGCATCACGCCCATCGCCCCGCAGTACGAGGTTGCGGACGCATTGAAGCCGGACTCCGCCTTGCCAACCGCTTTTAGGAGGCGTACATCCACCCCGGTCGCTTCCGATGCTTCCTCAAAGATATCGTCCATTGGCGTGGAGATTCCCCCCGTGCTCTGCACAGCGCTCTGAGACGTACTCCCCGCCGCGTTTTGCAGGACCGTAAGGAATGGCGACGAAGTCGCGCCCGAAAAGCTGCTCCCGGAGGTATTGCCCTGCGACGCGCGGCTCGCCTGGTAAAGATTCATAAGCATATAAAGCTGGCTGATATCCATGTTGAAATTCCTCTTTTCTCCATCACATCATTCTTTTTCTGGAAAATTTTTAAAAATGTTTAAAAAATGCCCTTGTGGTTTGTCCATATCTAAGGTTATAATACAGTATATCACATTTCACCTGAAAGGGGTAGTTTTTTATGTTATTAAATGACTGCACGAAAGCAAGTATTTACTCCCTGCAAAATATATTCCTGTGCGACGCCACAGTGTCAAATATCAGGGAAAATTCCGTTTTGCTGACGATGAAAGATTCCAGCGCCGATTTTCTGACCTCGGAGATTAACGTCACTTTCTACGACGGGATCAAAGGGCTTGTTACATATTTCTGCGAGCTTTCCGGGTACAAAGAGATCATGACCGAGCCGAACGTCTTCATCAGCCGCGTCACCTGCACCCTTCGCAAGCAGCTTTCCGTGCTACAGCGCCGCCGCGATATCAAGGTACATGTGAACATCCCGATCCGCCTAAGCTACGCGAGCAGGCAGGACGTGGAGGTAAATGTGACCGGCGCCATCCGCAACATCAGCGCCGGGGGCGTCTTCTTCACCTGCCATTACACATTCCTTACCGGGAGCGTGGTGGAGTTTTCCTTCTCCCCGCGCAAGGATATCGCGCCGCTGCTTCTGCGGGCGGAAATCTTGCGCGTGCAGGACAGGGAATCGCTCAAAAATATGCTGGACGCCGATATCCACTCCGGTGTGAACGGCAGCGTGGTGGATACGGATCTGCGCGGGTACGGCTGCCGCTTCGTCGATATATCGCCCCACTCGGAAGCGCAGGTGCGCAATTATGTGTTCCGCGAGGACCTGATCCGCCGCAAGAAATCTTACGCGCCGAGATAATGACGTGCCTGGCTTACGCGCCCTCTTCAGCATTTTCTGCCGCCCCCGCCCCGGTGGGCGGCTCTTCTTTTTTCTTCTGCCCCGGAACATAATGCAGAAAGTAGAGATAGATGTCGATAATCGCCTGATAGAGCTCCGCCGGGATCTCCGCGCCCAGCTCCAGCTGGGTCAGCATCGTCGCGAGCGAATTATCCTCATAGACCGGAACCCCTGACTCCTGCGCGATCTCGACCATCCGCTGCGCCAGATACCCCATGCCAGACGCGACGATCACAGGCGCGCCGTTTTTACTCTCATCGTAGGACAGCGCGACCGCTTTCTGGTTCAGTACATCGTTAAATTTGGACATTGATGCTATTCCTTCTTTCAAATATTTGTGGAAATGCCTCGGAGATGGCGATGGACTCCTTGCTGCTGCCAACGAAGAGTTCTTCTGCCTCCAGCCCGTTCCTCGTCAGGATCTCCGCCAGCTCATTGCGTATCTCGTCTTCATTTTTTGAGATCTCCTCCGGGCAGTTGAGCTGGATATTCACCTTTCCGCCCTGATAGACAAAAAACAAATCAAAAAAACCCACGTCCTGGATATCGAACTTGACCAGCCCCTGCACGACCTGCTCTTCTTCCTCCTGCCCCGTCTCCTTCCCGGCGTCCGGGTCCACCCACATCTCGGCAAACATGAGCTTATCCTCCACCTGCATGGGCATCATCATATGCAGGACCGGCATATATACGCTCTCGTTCAGGAGGATGGACGTCATCATATTGCGGAAGACCTGCTTCTGCTCGATATTCGCGCCGTTCTCCATGCCGTCGCGTATCATGTCCGCGAACTGCTTCATCCAGTCGTTCCTCTCAAGCGCCTTTTCAAAATCCGTCGTCTCCAGCGCGCGCATCAGATCCTCAGAGCCGAAGCCCTTGAAAAGCTTCTGCATCAGCGGGTATTCCATAAGCTTCTCAAACTGCTCCAGCACCCGCTCCGCTCCGCCGTTTTCGTAGCGCGCAGCGAGCGCCGCAAGGAACGCCGCGTTCTCCCGCACATTCCCGCGGTCGTGGGTGCTGGCGATATATTGGTTCAGGTAAGGCAGCATCTGATTCTTCACGACGGAGGCGTTCTGGAGCGTCTCGCCCCTGCCTCCCGCCCCGCCAAACTCCATCTGGCGCATCATCTCGTCCATCTGCTCCCTGCCGCTTTTGAACATGCTGTCTTTAATCTTCTCCATCGTCTGTTCCATCTGGTTGAGGATATGCTCTCCCTCCGCCATGTCGGTATAACGCTTCACAAACTCCAGGATCCCCGCCCTAAGCTCCACATTCTGCGTCTCGTTCATCGCCTGTCGCAGCAGTGAGAAAAACGCGCCCTGGAAACGAACGGACGAACTTCCCTGCTCCTGGAGGAAGGAGAGCATATCCTGCGGATTTAGCTGGATCATCTGCAGGAACTGGCCGAGCTCCTGCGCGGTATCCTCCCCCATCCCGGACTTCACAAGATTGCCAAGCTGCTCGAAGAGTACCGTGGCAAACTCCTCCGTGACCGTCCCGCTCTCCCTCATCTGCGCAATAAAACCCTCGAAGTTGGACTGGTACTGGAACTTTAAGCCTACGTTCTGCTCCTGCGCGGCAGAATCGCTCCTCGCGTCAGGCCTCACCACCTGATCCGGCACTGCGGGGCCCTGTATCTTCGCGTCCGGCGTCTTGCCCCCGGCTTCTGTCCTCGGCTGTATGGTATTGTCATAATTGGTCAGCGGAGTCGTAACTCTTAAAACATTCGACATTTTTTCACCTGCTACTGTTATTTTTTTCTGTTTTCGGTCGATATATAATTAATTGAGTGTGTGTAATATTAGAGTAACATATCTAACTCTAGGTTTGCAATATTTTAAAACATAAATTTAATATATTAAGATAAGGTGGTGCAGACATTATGGATAGTACTATGGAAGGCTTGCTGGATACTTACCTCTTTGAGACCAACGGCCTGCTCGA
>CAZFSW010000104.1:0-5075 GCA_964521655.1 uncultured Dorea sp. | reverse complement strand
CATTCTTTTTTGTGCAATATGCCAAAGGAGATTTATGAAGAGGGGTTTTGACCCCGACATCATTTAAGAAAGAGCTGTGAGAAATGAGGTGATCACTTTTCACAGCTCCTTTGCTTTAAAGCTCTTTTTTTGTAATCTCATCTTTGATTTGCGGGTGCTTCCAGATATAAAGCGCCGCGATCCCGCCGAGGATATAGAGGATGTTTGTGAGCAGCGCCGGGTTATCGTTTAAGAATCTCACGATCAGCACGATGGAGACCAGCGCGGCGATAATTTCCAGAAAATGGAACAGACGCTTTTCCCTGCGCTCCTTGCAGAGCTGGATGCGCTCCTCGTTTCCGCCCTCCAGGTATTGAGTGATATGCTCTTCCGTAATCTGCGATGCGATCTGTTCCGCCGGGGTAAAGGAGCGGAAATGGTCCAAAATTTCCTGATATACCTCCTCGAACGCTCTGTCGTGTGAGGAGGGATCCCATTTTGGCGGTTCATTACTTTCCGTTTCCCCGCCTGGCGTCTCTTCTTCATGCTCCGCCACAGGCTTATCCGAAGCCTCCTGCATGGCAGCCGCAGGCCCGGACGCAGACGGACCAGCCGGGAACTCTTCTGTGGGACTCGGGGCTGCAGGCTCTTTTATTTCCTCTGCCGCAGCGCTTCCGGCTGTTTCAGTAGTTCCAACAGTCTCCACAGCTTCCGTATTCTCTTGTGTCATGATTCTTCCTCCTTATTAATTATTATTCTCCCATATGCCCTTATTCTAGCTTTTTGGTTTTTTTCTGTCAATATCTGTCTAAATGAAAAAAATGTAAAAATAACTGTGATTAAGTAATGAAGATGATAAATGAAAAAATATGTATTATAATACATCGGACTGTAAAAAGATGATAAAAGAGAGGGATGCTGTCAAATGAAAAAGATGAGGATATGCCTGGTTACAGGGCTGCTCCTTGCCCTGCTTGTCGGCTGCACGGGCGCTGGGGGAGCGTCCGCCTCCGGCACGCTCACCGTGGGGGTGAGGGATGATATTATGGATTTCGGCTATCTGAACCAGACCGCTGGAAAGCATTATGGACTTGAGATTGACCTGGCGCAGGAGCTGGCTGACCGCTTGGGATATGAGAACGTGGAGTATGTGTCGGTTACGGCGGATTCCAGGGAGGAGGCCCTGCTTGATGGAGACGTGGACTGCTTGATTGCGGCCTTTTCCATCACGGATTCCCGGCTCGAGGAGTTCTCGTTTTCCGAGCCTTACTATGTGGATGGGACAAGCATCATGGTGGAAAATTCCACGCTAATAAACAGAATGGAAGATTTGGCGGACAAAACGATCGGGGTCTTAAACGGCGCGAACAGTGGCGCCCTGCTCGGCGAGAAATTTTCCAGTGAGGGCATGATATCGGGCGAGATCCTCTCTGATACAGACAAGGAGACGGTGTACGACCATCTGCGTCTGTTGAAATATGACTCTTATGAGGACCTGTACTGGGCAATGGAGGAAGGAGAGGTGGATGCGGCGTGTATGGACGGCTGCATCGCACACAGCTATCTGGATGATGATTCCAGCCTGCTCGACGTTTCCATTGCGGAGCAGAAATATGGAGTTGCGACGCAGAAGGATTCAGAGCTTGCCGGGGAAGTGGATTCTGCCATGAAGGAGATCCTAAGCGACGGGACGATGGATGAGATTATAAATAAATGGCTGTAAAGAACAGGGAGGATAAGGTATGTCTGGAAAACTGAAGAAAAAAATTGTTCTGGTGCTCGCGGCGGAAATCCTCATCCTGATCTTGTTGGGGGTCATCCTTACGGCGGCATACACCAGGCTTGCCGTGAACAGCCAGAAAAAGAATACGCAGATCAAGCTGGAGCAGATTAAAACACTGCTCGCAGATTCGGAAAAGGAAAGCGAGGAAACCAGCTCTAACTATGATGCCAACTGTCAGTCCAAAGCAGAGAGCATCGCTTATCTGTACACGAAGGGAGAGGTGGAACGCACGGACAGTAAGCTGAAGGAGATTCAGGAGATAGCGAATGTGACGAACATCCTGCTTCTTGACCGGAAGGGTAATATCATCGCGAAAGCAAAGAGCTCGCGCGCTGATTTCACCTACAACCGGTTCAACCAGCTTCGGACGGTGTTTGACAGTAAAGGGCTTTCGACGCCCTTTGAAGTGACCTCGGGAGGGCGCAATTTCCGTTATTATGGGGCGAAGCTCGATGAGAATACGATGGTCGTCATCGAGCAGGATCCGGAGGAGCTTGACACCCTGCTTGTCAGCACTACCGCCTATGACAGCCTCCTGAAAAATATATCCGTGGGGCAGGACGGGTATCCGATTGTTATTTCTGACCAGACGAAGCTGTTCTCCTATCACCCGGACGAGGAACTGGAAGGGACGGATGCGCTGGAAGCGGGGATATCGCCTTACGACCTGAAGGATGGCCATTATGGCTGGATGACGATTGACGGGGAGGAATTTTACTGCGGCACTGCGTTGATTGAAGAGGACTATGTAATCTGTGCAGTTCCAAAATCGGAGATCGTGTCTTCCAGAAATGTTACGGTCGCTGTGATCGTGTTCGTGGCGTTTGCCGTGATGACGCTTGTGAGCGCATATGGCTGCTTCGTCCTTCAGGACGAAGAGCGCAAAGGGATGCCGGACGAGAGCAATTTCAAGGCTTACAGGCATTTCCGCTATAATAAAATTATCGGGCGCAAAGCGCTTGCGATCTCCATTGTCGGGCTGCTTTGCATCCTGCTGGTGTCCTTTTATATGCAGACATTATTCGCCCTGTCCATGCAATCTCTTACATCGGATCAGAAGCTGGCCGATATCCGCTCATCTTTACAACAGTCGAAGGAAGAGATAGAGCTGGTGACGGAGGATTACAACGAGACGTATCTTGACAAGTGCAGGATTGCCACGTATATCCTGAAAGAGGACCCGGCGCTCATGGACCGGGAGGTTCTGCAGGAGATGTGCGAGATTCTGGACATCCAGGCTATTAGCTGTTTTGACGTCAATGGGGAGCTCGCCGTCACAAGTACGCCGTTTACAAACTTTACCCTCAGCGAGGATCCAAAGGACCAATCCTATGAGTTCCGCAACCTGCTGGTGGGCATGGAAAGCCTGGTGCAGGAGGCGCAGCCGGACGACACATCCGGTGAGATGAAGCAGTATATCGGGGTCGCGCTCTGCGACGACGAGGGCGTTGCAGATGGCTTCGTGCAGATCTGCGTAAACCCGGAGCGTCTGGAGCAGCTTCTTGAAAATCAGGAGCTCGCCCAGCTTCTGAATGGAATTAAAGTCGGGAATAACGGCTTTACGTTTGCCGTCGGTGAGGACAGTAAAAAATTCACCTACTATCCGGACGAGAACATGATTGGGAAAAAGGCTCTTTCGCATGGGATCAAAAAGGCGCAGCTCTCGGACAGCTTCAATGATTATCTGAAGATCGACGGAAACAAATACTATGGCTCCAGTATGGAATATGAGGACAATTTTATCTATGTTGTCGTTCCAGATGAGAACCTGAACAGCCGCCGTCTGCCGCTTACTCTGCTTGCGGGCGCGGTATCGCTTGTCGGGCTGTGCATCCTCCTCCTGCTGATTTCCATGAGCCTGCGAAGAAAAGAGACGGCAGCATTCTCCTCCGGAGTTGTTGATCCAGAAGAGAGGGATTCCAAAGAAAGCAGAAACCGCACGGTGGAGATTATCTCACAGGACGGTTCGGTCAGGAGGACGGAGACTGCGATGAGCCGTTGGGGAAATATGGCTATGAAATGGGCGGAGCAGACCCCGGAGCAGAGGATCACAACGGTTCTGAGATGGCTTGTCTTCGTGTCTGCCCTGATTATCTGCATTGCCGTTTTGTTTAAGGAGCGCTTCTTTGATGAGACGTCTGTTTTCCGGTATGTTATCGACGGGGAATGGACGAAGGGACTCAATATTTTCGCGTTCACGGGAGGCATCATGATTGTCTGCGTGATTGCCACGATCACCATGCTGGTGCAGAGGTTTCTGCGGCTTCTGTCTACTACAGTCGGGGCGAAGGGGGAGACGATCTGCCGGATGCTGCGAGGCTTTGCAAAGTATGTTTCCATAATTATCACACTGTATTACCTCCTTTCGATGCTCGGGGTGAACACGGCGACGCTTCTTACCTCGGCGGGGATCCTGTCTCTGGTCGTCGGCCTCGGCGCACAGAGTTTGATCGCAGATGTCCTTGCCGGTCTGTTCCTGATCTTCGAGGGCGAGTTCCGCGTGGGCGATATCGTGACTGTCGGCGACTGGCGCGGAGAAGTCCTGGAGGTAGGCGTGCGCACCACAAAGGTGAAGGATGCGGATCAGAATATCAAGATCATCAGCAACAGCGAGATCGGAGGCATCATCAACATGACACGCCAGTATTCTTACGCCTGCTGCGACGTCGGCATCGAATACGGGGAGTCGCTGGAGCATGTGGAGGCCGTGTTGCGCAAGGAGCTTCCGAATATTAAAAAAGCACTTCCGTCAATCCAGAACGGCCCTTACTACAAGGGCGTCGTGTCGCTGGGGGACAGCAGCGTAGTCATCCGTATTATCGCGGAATGTAAGGAGACTGACCGGGTGCAGCTGGGGCGCGACCTGAACCGGGCCATTAAGATTCTGTTTGACCATTATAATATCGGGATCCCGTTCCCGCAGATCGTGGTCAACCAGCCGGAGAAGCACAAGGGCGCCACCGACCAGGAACGCCTGGAGGCAGAGGAGTTCCAGGAGGAACAAAAAAAGCTTTCCAGGGATATCGCGGAGGAGTAAACTTTCACCCGTGCGGCGCCGGCAGGGCGCATCGGGCCGTACGGGTGAAAATTTTCCACTTGTTCTTGCAATATTGTTCAATTTATCCGGGCAAATACAATATTTTTTTGACAAAATAGAAGTTGTATTTTAAAAATCATATGCTATAATATGGCTTGTGGCTGTCATTAGTTATACAAGGAGGAAGGATTATGGCAACAAAAAATGTAAAAGAAACATCTTCCACGACAGAAAAAGCGGCTGATACGAAAGAGACAAAGACTGTGGCGCCGGCTC
>CAZFSW010000103.1:0-5082 GCA_964521655.1 uncultured Dorea sp. | reverse complement strand
CTACTCTGCCTACTGTGCGTTTCTGCCATCATTGCCATTGCCATCGCTATTGTCCGCCACCACTGCTTTCATCCGGCGGTACTTCTTATAATACAGGATGCCGCCTGTCAGCGCGGCGAGCGCCGCGATTACCACGGCAACCGCCATGACGATGGGGAATGCGCCTCCGTCTCTTACATTTTCTTCTTCTGCATCCACGTCCGCGAGAGGCGTCTCTTCATCGTCCAGGTTAATCAGCTCCTGCGGCGTCACCTCGACATCCTCTGCCTCTGCTCCTTCCGCAGCTCCGGCCTCACCGGCGCCCTCTGCCCCGGCGGCTCCTTCGGCTGCCGCCCCGGCGTTTCCTGCCGCAGCTGTGGCAGCTCCCGCCGTAGTCGTTGTGGTCTGCGTCGTTCCTTCATTTGTCGTTGTCGTAGTCGTGGTTGCGGCCTGCGCCGTCTCTGTGGCAACAGGGGTATACACGAAGGTAAATACATTATCCGCTTCATTCGTGGAGAGTGTCTTTGTCAGGTTGTACGCCTGCGGCTGGTAGCCCTCGATATAGAGGTACGCCAGCACCGGCTTATCTCCCGCCGCGCCGTAATACGTCTCGCTCTGCGCGAGCGCCTGGCCGGATGCGTCCTGATAATTTACCGTATAGGCGACCATATCCCCGGCGATACCATAGGCAACCACATAATCTGCATCGCCCTCCACCGTAAATGTGCTTTCTCCCACGGAGCTGTTGTCACGCCCACTTTCGCGGACTCCGCGCACATAATATTTATCCTCTTCCTTTAGCTTCACATATCCCTGGGCATTCCCAAAGCTCACCCGGTCGCCGTACTCCAGCCCGGTGATCACGATATCCGCGCCGTTCAGCGAAGCCCCTGCAGCCACGGTCCCGCCTGACTTCTGCACAGACACGCCGCCCGTGCCCGTGAGCGTGCCCTGATTACCTCCTGAGAGCCTTACCGTATAGGTATAGGGTTCATCCGCAGCCTTTGCCGTCCCCTGCACACTCATACATATGCCTGCAAGCACAAGTCCCGCAATCAGGCACCGCGCCGCCGTGCTTTCCGGCTCCCCGCGCAGCCTGCGAAGCGCCAGGATCAGGAGAATGAGCCCGGCAGAGAATATCGCAAGGCAGATGTACAGTATCATCTCGGAATTATCGCCCGTCTGGACGACGTTCCGCATCGTAGTGCTGGTCAGGGAAGCCGCCGGAGTGGTGGAGGTCGCTTCCTCCACGGCGAACTTCATCTCCATCTTAGCAAGCGTCGCCTGATAGGCGTTCACCTGCGTCTCGCCCTCCAGCTTGACCGTCAGGCTGACCTGGCCGGACTTGCCGCTCTCTATGCGCCCCAGGAGGAAATAACTCCCCAGGGAGCTTGTCGCCTGATGCAGGCCCACGCCGCCCGTCTCATCGTTGCCGCCGACACTGCTGCTGTCATACAGCACGTCCGCCGTCCCGTCCGGAGCAGTATAGACAAGCCTGTAGGAATACGAGCCGCCCGACGCGCTGCTATTGCTGTCCTCGAAGCTCTGGATAATCTCGTTCGACATATAGAAATCTGCAGCCTTGCTGCTTTTATTTTTTACTGCTACTGTTATCTGCGCGGTGTCGCCCGGCTGCAGGGAATAGATCACCTCGTCTATCTGGCTGCTCTTAAAATTGCTCTCCAGGCCGCTCCCGGTATAAGTAACCGCCCAGTTGCTGCCGCCCTGCACCGTCTGCGCTGACGCGCTCAAAGGAACCGCCAAAGCCAACACCAGCATCAGAACAAGACCCGCTATCTTCTTACTCATAACTCATCTCCTCCTTACTGCAAGCTTATGGTTCCATCCGAACCCACGCTCACGTCCATGCCCCACGCGCTCTTGATCGCATCCTGCGCGTTGTGCGTCTGGACCGCATCTACCTCTGCCTCCAGGTTAAATGTCACCCCGTCATATGCGTACACTTTGGTGGTGATCGTCTTCCCATCCTCGGTCTTCGTCTCTTCTTTCACATCCGACAGCACTGACGGGGATATCCGCAGGCTGTCTGCAAATGCCGGGGCCGTCTCCCCCGCTTTCAGGATCTTCGGGTAATACAGCACCGTCCTCTCCTTTGTCGAAGAGGCTTGATCGATCTCCCAGCCCCCGGCGAGGCCAACCTCTATCAAATCCGGAGACAGGGAAGTCTCTTTCTTCCCATCTTTTGTCCAGCTCTTGTAAAGCCGCACGCGCACATACTGGTCTATCTCCCCGGTATTTTGCACTGTCAGATTTTCCGTATATTTCCTGCCGACCTGGAACTTCTCGCCACTCTTGACCAGGCTGCCAAGCAGCTTCCCTTCCCCGTCCGAATCAAATCCGTCGTTTGCATCGCCGCCCGTGTAGTTCCTATGGCTCACCGCGCTGCCATTTTCTAACAATGTCACTCCGATCTGGGATATCTCAAGCTGCGCCGTATAATTCTCACTATAATAAGTAAGCGCCGCCCTCGTGCTCCCGATCGCGCTCCCCGCCAGCAGTACCGCAGCGGCGGCAAGCAGCGCGACTGTCCCTTTCTTTGGCCTGAAGCCGGAAGCTTTCTTACCATCCTTCATCACGCACCAGCCTCCTCTCCGCTGTCCTTCGCTACCTTGAGGCTCCAGTCCGCGTATGGCGTCCCGTCCTCATTATACTGCACCGGCGTACACTCCTGGACGACCGCCACGTTGAAGTCCTCCTCAAAATCCGACGGCAAATTGATCGTCGCAAGCAGAGCCGACGTACTTCCTCCCACAGGAACGACGTCATTGTAATACCAGTAGTCATCTTCCCCTTTGCTCCAAGCGTCCTCATAGCCGGAGTAATCTATCGTAAACTGGCTTCCCGCAAATACCTTCACCCGCACGTAGCAGTCCACGTCCCCGGTGTTCTGTATCTTGATCTCCTTCGTCCAGTCTTTGAAATCCTCCTCGATCTCCGTCGTGGCCCCCAGCTCAAGCGTCTGGCTGCCCTCTGCGGACGCATAGGTGGTAAAATACGCCATCGCTCCCTGTATGCTGACGCCCCCGGCAAGAATCACCGCAGCGGCTGTCAGCCCGATTTTTCTCTTATCCCAGCTTCCTCTCATCGCTTCTGGCCCCCTTTTACTCTGTCTGTGTGCCACCTTCCGAGCTCCAATTCCAATCGCCTTCCCCCTCCGGCGCGGTAAATACGTTCAACACGCCGGTTCCGGGAATCAGTTTCCCATCATCTTTATTCTCAAATGTCACTGACGCCTGAGAGGTCCCGGCTTGTATCATCTCATCTGCCACGATCGTTGCCGTCTGATCGTTCGCTGTAACCAGCTCATAGCTTGCGCCGCTGTACACCTCGGTCACAGTCACTTCCATCCCGACCGGGATGCCTGTTACCACCGTCGTTTTCGCGGTCTCATCGCCATCTGTAAATGAGATGGACGCCACATTACTGTACTGAACGCCGTCTTTTTCTCCCTCGATCTGGAATACGAAATATCCTTCCTGTGTCAGGTCGTTATAACTGTCCAGCGTCTTGACGATCTCCAGGCTGCCATACTGTATCTCCCGCTCTGGCTTCAGCCCGATGGTGGGGTTGTAGTTCCATTCGTCGTTTCCGTCGTTATAATAGTTGTTCCCCGGCAGCGCCGTCAGGTACGGGGTAAAGCGGTACAGATAGGAATAGTCCGCATTATAAGTCTCCTGCGGGATCACCACATACATCCCGGTGTCAAGCCCCGTGGCGGTTCCTGTCCCATCCGTCACCTGGATGTCCGCCGCTGGTGTGATGCCCTCACCCTGCTCTTCTTGCTCTTCTACTACTTCCGCCGCTGTCTCTGCGTATGCTTTCCAGTCGTCCGTTGTCGTCTTGTCTGATATCCCGCTTAAGTTCAGCCCGTTTCCGGAAAACGGAGCTATGACTGTATATCTGCCTGCCGCATCCACGGTAGCCACCCGATACAGCTTGACGGGGATAACCATTGCCTTAAGATCATTCTGGAACGCAGTGTCCGTTCCCTCGCTATTTACCTCGATATCTACCTTCACGGTACACTTTGCTGTGACGTCAATCGCATCCGCCGCGTATGTGCTGCTGTCCGTCAGGGCGGAAAACCCCAGCCCCGCCGCGCAGAGCAATGCCAATGCCAGCGCCGTCTTTTTCATAAATTTTCCTGTTCCCACTGTCTACCCCTCCTTACGGCTTCTTATCTGTCGGCTTCT
Source organism: uncultured Dorea sp. (assembly GCA_964521655.1). GTDB lineage: Bacteria > Bacillota > Clostridia > Lachnospirales > Lachnospiraceae > CAPEBR01. The sequence continues at coordinate 889 of CAZFSW010000103.1, read as the reverse complement.
CCGACGCCCGGAAATGCTTTCTCATCAGCAATATAATCAATATCGCGACTGCCAGCCCCAGCATCAGATACAACATATAATAATTTTTTATCGCTTCCACCATCGAATTGCCGGACGCGCTCTCGAGCTCCCCGTTGTAGGGAACGCGATGCCCGCGCACCAGCAGGCGGTGGGAATTGACCCCATAGGGGGTACAGGTGAATAGTGTCACCAGGTCCTCGCCCTCTACAACCTGCAGCGCCGATTCCAGCGTCTCCTGATCGTCCTTTTCCACCATCGGGAGGATCTGATCTACCTCATAGGCGAGGTCCTCATCCAGAATGTGGATGTAAAAGCGGTCGCCCTCTTCCAGCTGGTCAATGTCGGTGAAGAGCTTTGCGCTCGGCAGCCCCCGGTGCGCCGACAGGACGCTGTGCGTGCCCTCGCCGCCGATGGGGAGCTTCGTCCCGTTCATGTGGCCCACACCCGTCTGCAGGACTTCATCGCTGGTGCCGTGGTAGATGGAGAGCCGGATATCGATCTTCGGGATCGTCAAGTACCCCATGATCCCGTTCCCGGCGATATTTAAGACCTTCCAGTATTCGGTGTCCTCCATCTCCTGGTACTCCGTCCCAAATACATCGCCGTAAATGTTGTTCTTTGCAAAGGAATCATTATAATCCCTCGCCTTTTGCCATTCTTCCTCTAAGTCCTCCGGATCCAGCTCTGAGAGAGCCGTCTCATATTCACTGATCAGCTGCTGCTGCCGGTAGGTGTTCCACTGGTCGGCGATGGTCGGGTAAGCCAGGACAAGGAACCCGGCAAGGAACATCACCCCTAAGAGGACATTGATCACCTTGCGCTTCATGGCTGCCTGTCTCCCGGCTCTGTCATATTGTCCGGCTTCTCT
>CAZFSW010000102.1:0-5143 GCA_964521655.1 uncultured Dorea sp. | reverse complement strand
GCCGCCAGTTCCTTGTCCACCGCAGGATAGCGGCCCTGCACATCCATCTGCGTCCACATGGGATCGGTGACCGGTTCATTGACCGGAGTGATCCCCCACAGGCCCTTGCGATCCCCGTAACGCTTTGCCAGCTTTTCCAGCACGTTCAGGGTAAATTCCACGGCTTTTGGCGTCTGGCTCCACTTGCACACGCCGGACAGGCCCCCGTTGTCAAATCCGTTTTGGCTCATCGGGACAGTGTGCAGGTCGATGAGAATTTTCAGATCGTACTTCTCCGCCCAGCTAAACGCCCTGTCCAGTTCATTGATACAGCCGATGAACGGAGGACAATCGCCAAAAATAAAATAGGGTACGGGGATACGGACAGTATCCAGGCCGATGCGCTTGATCGTAGCGAAATCACGCTCAGAGATGTATTCGCTGCGATGTACCCGGATGCGGGATTCATAAGCGTCCGGTGAAAGCTGCGTGGGCAGATAATACTCGTCCTCTGCCGTCGTACCATCAAAGAGCGCCGGGCTCATCCATTTTTCCAGAACGAGCCAGTTGCCAAGATTGACACCTTTGATAAACATAATCTTCAGTCCTTTCATGATTTTTTAACAAGGTCTTAAGGCTACGATTTTTTTATAACACGAAAAAATGCCATTCTCTATCAAAAAATATGGCATTTTGTCAAAAAATATATAGGAATGGAAAATTCTATAAATTACACAAAAACAGGAGTCCTTTTTTGTACAATTCGACGAAATCTGACAGTGTCCGACACCTTACAATGTAAGGAATACCTAATGCTCATCCCTGTACTGTCTGTAATAATTCCGATACTCCCGCGGCGTCCGACCAGTCTGTTTTTTGAACACCTGGCCGAAATGGCTCTGGGAGGAAAATCCGTACAGAGACGCAATTTGTTCGATGCTGTCTTCCGTGTAGAGCAGATGGGTTTTGGAAGCGTTGATCTTTTCCCGGGCAATGTATGCAGTGAGTTTCATTCCGGTCTCCTTCACGAAAAGCTGGGAAAGATAGGTATAATTCACTTCCAGCTCTTTTGCCAGCTCTTTTGCCGTGATGCGCTGGTGCAGACGGTTGAAGATCAGCGTCTTGCACTGCCCGATGATCTTGTTTTTATGCGTTGTGTCCTGGCTTTCCTTCACAAGCTGGGTATACTGCAGTTCCGCCGAATGATACAATCCGATGATGTCTGAGAAATCTGTGAGTTCCTCCACCCTGCACGTGTAGCTGTCTGAATAGGTGTACGCCAGTTCCGGCAGCACGCCTCCCTCGATGGCGCTGCGACAGGAAATGGCAATGTTCGTGATTGCAAGATTTCTGAAATGCCGAAGCGGCGTCGGGCCGAGCGTTCCGATCTTGCCGGAATAGGAAATCTCCCAGCTCTGGCGAAGCGCCTCCTCGCTGCCATTGCGGATGGCGCCCTGCTCCATCTGTTCCTGGCTATATGGGTTGTGATGGGAGCCCTCTTCCCTGTTTTTGTAGGCAATATGGAAAGAATTCTGATTGGCGTCGCGCTGTATATCTCTGGAAAGCGCATTTTTTTCCAACAGCGTGTGACAGGTAAGAAATTTATCCGACACGAAATGGAACAGCAGAAGCGTCACTTCGAGAAAGCAGTCCATCGGCTGATAGGCTATATGGTAACTGCTCCTGGAAGGAATACGGTGCGCTTTCGCCACCGTCCTGGAGACCGCGTTCACCTGCGTATCAATGCAGTTTGGCCCCACAATGTAAGTCGTCCCGTTCTTTGCGGGAACGATCGAATAGATCACATAGGAATACTCGAAGTGGAGGACCGGATAGTCCGGGGTGCGCCTGGAAAGCAGCAGCGCCTCAAATTCCGGGTCGCAGACAAGTGGATCCGGCAGCTTTTCCACGCCGGGCTTCGCCTCTATGCGTTCGCCCGAAGCGTGGTATATCCTGACCGTCGTATGTAAAATAGATTCCAAATGGGTACAAAGCTGTTTGTTGGTCAACATTGTATCTTCCTCCCCTGGCCATACTTCCGTTTTTTTACTTTAACATAACAGAACTGCCGCGAACTTTCAATCGAAGATGCGAAAAATATGAGAAAAAGCCGAAATTTTTGATATACAAACCGCTTGTTGTCCGCTTAAACTCATGCTATCATCTGAATGTCCGCATCACTGAGAATGATTTTAAGGTAAATGACACAGTATATTGAGAAAAGGAGTGATTGCTATGATCCATAATCCTATTCTTCCCGGCTTTCACGCGGATCCCTGCGTGTGCCGAAAGGGAGAAGACTACTATGTCGCATGCTCTTCCTTTGAGTGGTTTCCCGGTATTCCCGTTTACCATTCCAGAGATCTGAAGCACTGGGAGCTATATACGCATATTCTCACGGAGGAAAGCCGCCTGAACCTGACGGGCCTGCCCTCCGGGAAAGGGATCTGGGCGCCCTGCCTGACCTACTGTGAGGCGGATCATTTATTCTATGTCATTTACGGCGTGATGCGTTCTATGAACGCCAGATATTTTGATATTGACAATTTCCTGATTACGGCTTCGGACATCACCGGGCCGTGGAGCGAGCCGGTCTATCTAAATTCCGCCGGGTTTGACGCATCACTCTATCACGGGGAGGACGGCCGGAAGTGGCTGTTGTCGCTGCAGTGGGAGACCCGGGACGGCTACCGCAAGCCCGGCCCGATCTGCCTTGCGGAGTATTCTCCCGGAGAAAAACGGCTGCTCGGCTATCCAAGGCCCATTTCTTACGGCAGTACGGACCGTGGCTGCCTGGAGGGGCCGCATCTTTATAAGCATGGGGAATATTATTATCTGCTGTGCGCGGAGGGCGGCACTGGTTATTATCACTGTGCGTCGGTGGCACGCTCCAGAAATATCTGGGGGCCGTATGAGGGAGACCCGTGCAATCCCATCCTCACGTCCAACCCGGAAGAACACAATGAAATTGAGAACATCGACCATTTGAAGCCGCAGTACTATAACCCGGAGGTGGAGCTTCAGAAAGCGGGGCATGGAAGCCTGATCGAGACGCAGACGGGGGAGGCCTATCTGCTGCATCACTGCGCCAGGCCGTTTATCCCGGAGCTTCACTGCACGCTGGGGCGGGAGACTGCGATCCAGAAGATGGAGTGGACGAAGGACGGCTGGCTTCGGATGCAGGGCGGCGGCAATCTGCCCAGAGAATGGGTGCAGGAGAGCAGCCTGCCGGAAGCATTGCTGCAAAAGCTTCCCGACCGGGATGATTTTGACGCGGATGTCTTGGATCTTCGGTGGTATGCCCCCCGGATCGATCCGGCGTCCTTTGTAGATCTGCATTCCCGCCCGGGGTGGCTTCGGATGCGGGGGCAGGAGGCAGCCGCGTCGCTGAACAGGGTCAGTATGCTGGCGAGGGTGCTGACCAGTACGCACGCAGTTGTCACGACAAAGCTGGAGTTCCATCCGGAAATCTATCAGCACAGCGCAGGGCTGATCCTCTATTACGACAACATGAATTTTGCCTATCTGCGGAAGTATTACAGCGAGAAGCTGGGAGGGGGCGCACTCTCTGTTGTCAGGGTGGAGAACGGTGTGAAGACCACCTGCCAGGAGTCCAGGACGCCGGTTGGCGGCGGGGCGCTGTATTTCCGCCTTGTCGTGGATGGAAGGGACAGCCGTTTTTCATGGTCTGCGGACGGGGGGACATATAAGGACATCGGCCCGGTGTTCGATACGGGCAGGTTTTCCGACGAGTATAGCGAGTTTGGGGAATTTAGCGGGACGTTTGTGGGCATCACCTGCTGGGACAGGATGTTCCATGAAAAATACGCGGATTTCGATTTTTTTGAATACCGGGCGAAGGCCTGACGGCCTGGAAAGAGGCGGCGGCTGGCGGTTAGCGGCGCGCATACGGAATATTTCTGCGGGCGGCGGACATACTCTCTATAAAGCATATTTGCGGAAAGGAGTATGTGCTATGAATGAAATCAAGACCGACCTGTTCCCGGAAGCCCTGCGCGCGGGGAGGCGGAAAGGGGAAAAGCGAAAGGAGGGCGTGCAAAAGAACGTCCTCGTATCTGTAGAGCCGCTCCCAGAGTCTGTAAGGGCAAGAAAGGACGGGCCGGGCGGGGAGTAACGCGGCGGCTTACGGATGACAGGCATGGCAGGGACAGGAAAATCCCGATATCGGAAATCCGAAGTGACGCGGCAGCTCGCGGATGGCGGGCGCGGCGTCCACGGAAGAGATATTCGTATCCATGATAGCCTACGCCGCCAGATAGGTCCGCATGGTACGCAATGCGTTCTTTTCCAGCCGGCTCACCTGAGCCTGGGAGATGCCCACGTCCTGCGCGACCTCCATCTGCGTCTTTCCCTCGAAGAAGCGGAGGGTGATAATATGCCGCTCGCGCTCGCTCAAGTGCTCCATCGCGGCCTGGAGGGAGAGGTTTTCCACCCATTTTTCTTCTTTGTTCTTCGTGTCGCTGATCTGATCCATGACGTAGAGGGCGTCGCCGCCGTCGCTGTATACGGGTTCCTGAAGGCTCATGGGCGCCTGGATGGCGTCGAGGGCAAATACAATGTCTTCTTTGGATATCCCGATCTCATCGGCAATTTCCTGCACGGTGGGCTCCTTTAAATTTTGCTTGATATAGTTTTCTTTGGCGTAGATTGCCTTGTACGCGGTGTCCCGGAGAGAGCGGCTGACCCGGATGGAATTGTTGTCGCGCATATAGCGGCGGATCTCGCCGACGATCATAGGAACGGCATAAGTGGAAAATTTTACCTCCAGCTCCGTATTGAAGTTATTGATTGCTTTGATCAGTCCGATGCACCCAATCTGAAACAGGTCGTCGGGGTTCTCGTTGCTTGCCGCGAAGCGTTTGATCACGCTTAACACCAGCCGCAGGTTTCCTTTGATGTATTCTTCCTTCGCCTGTTCGTCCCCCGCCTTGATCCGCTCGAACAGGGCGCTTTTTTCCTCCTCCTTCAGAACGGGAAGCTTTGCCGTATTCACCCCGCATATCTCAACCTTCCCCTGTGCCATGCATAAACCACCTCCGAATTTATTCACAGTTTTCTTCCTAATAAAATGATTCTCCATATGCGTGGCTGTTATTCTGGTTCTGGAAAAATAAAAAAAGTTTTAGCCCTTGACAAATTGACA
>CAZFSW010000101.1:0-5155 GCA_964521655.1 uncultured Dorea sp. | reverse complement strand
GCGGCGCGGACCACGCGCAGGCGCGGCGGGCGCGGGAGAAGGTAGAGGAGGCGCTGGAGAGCCTATAGAGATCGGCAGGGCACAAAAATAACGGGGAAGCTTTGACTTATACAAGCCACAGCTTCCCCTTTGATTTGTGTTCACATTGTCTGTTTTCGGGCGGATCTATTCACCCTTTTGCTGAATATCGACCGTGCGCCCTTCTACGTCCTTTGGATCTCCGACGGTAAGTCCTTCAACCTCTTCGTCCGGGCATACGTTCGTCCATGCCATTTCCATAATGTCATCAACAGTAAGCCCTTCTGCTGTAATGACACCAAGGCGCAGATAATCATCCGCGATATTTCTGAGCGCCTCCTCCGTGATGGCATCTGAAAGCCCGAAATGCAGAGAATCCCAGAATTCCAACTGGTCGTCCAACTCGCCGGTCATCTTGTCGTTATCGAACATTGCCTGCACAGCATCCTCTGAATTCAGACGGGCATACTGTCCGGCGCGCTTGATCGCCATGGTGACATATTTTGCATGAACCGGATTTTCCTTAATGAAATCATTGTTCATCGCGGTCACGCAGCAAACCTCGCCCTCAAATTCGCTGTCCGGCGTGATGGAGCATACTTTTCTCATTTTGTCCTTGTAGTTGGCAATCACAAAATAATCAGAAAAGATGGCGGCGTCTATCTCGCCGCTTTCCATGGCGGACACGGTGGCCGCATTGTCGGCAATGTCAAGGTATTCAACCTCCGTAGTCGGGTCAACGCCCTCTGCATCCAGCAAACGGTAGATGATATTCTGGTCAGAATTTCCGATCCCGTCATGGATGGCAATTGTCTTTCCGACTAAGTCCTGCGCAGTGGTGATATCGCTGTCATTAAATACAAAGATGGATTTACAGCCCATATGGGAGCCGCACACGAATGTCATATCAACACCATTTGTTACAGGAACAAGCAATGTTGCGATATGGTCGGTTCCCCACAGGCACTGTCCGGTTCCGACGGTGTTGACAACAGATTCGCCTTCAAGGTAGGTTGCGTTAATACCGTATTCCTCATAATAGCCGAGAATTTCGGCCAGATATTTTGCGGACACGCATGCGCCGCCGTTGAAAAGGTAATTGAGTTCCTGGCCGAAAACGGGTTCTTTTTGCATGGCCTCCCAATCTTCCTCAGAAACAGCCTCCGGGCGCTCTGTATTCGCCGTCTCGCTGCCAGAAGATTCCTCCTCACTGGCGGATGTCCCGCCTCCCTGCTCGCCGCATGCAGTCAATGAAAACGTCATTGCGCCTACAAGTGCAGCAGCCAGAAGCCGCTTCAGTTTCGTTGCTCTCATAAATTTTCCTCTCTTTCATTTTCATTATTTTATCCAAAAATCAAAAGGATAGACTGGATTCTTTTGATTTGAAGGATCAGGTTTTTTAATTGGAGGTTTCGGCCGGTTCTGGTTCTTTCCTCCGAAATGTAGTTTATTAAGGATTTCATTGCGGTACTTGACGAAAGCTTCCGAGGAACGGTCTCTTGGATAAGGCTCGTCGATCTTAATATCAGCGATGATGCGCCCGGGATCCGCGTCCATGACGATCGTGCGGGTCCCCATGTAAATTGCCTCGTCAACGTCGTGTGTCACCATGATGACCAAGTGCTTGTTATCCTGCCAGATTTTGAGGATTTCGTCCTGCATGTTCATGCGGGTAAATGCATCCAGCGCGCCGAGAGGCTCGTCTAGCAGAAGGATGTCCGGCTCGTTGATCAGGGAGCGCACTAACGCCACTCTTTGCGCCATGCCGCCGGAGAGCTGGCCCGGATAATCGTCCCGGAAAGATTCCAGGCCGATAATCTGTATCATATGTTCCACTTTTTCTTCATTTCCTTTTAGTTTTCCCTGCATTCTCAGGCTGAAGGAAATATTTTTCTCCACGGTAAGCCACGGGAACAGCGTAGGTTTTTGGAATACCATCCCCCGCTCGGGAGAGGGCTCTGTGATCTCGCTGCCGTTTACGGTAAGCGTTCCGGTGGTTGGCAGTATCAGACCCGCAACCAGGCGCAGGATGGTTGATTTTCCGCATCCGGACGGCCCGACAAGGCTGATGAACTCCCCGCCGTTTAAGGTGAGGTCAATTTTATTGAGCGCATGGGTGACTTCATCATTTTCAACCTTTGCAAAACTCTTAGATACATTATTTAATTTTAAGGTCAGGTTATCTTCCGCCATTAGCCCACAACTCCATTCTGCCATCTGAGGACACGTTTTTTCACAAGCTCAAGCGCTTTGGTAACAATTGTGAAGATAAAGCATATTACAAATAACGCCGCAAACATCTTATCGTAGCTTGCCCATGATTTTGCCCATGTCATGTACCAGCCGAGTCCGGCTTTCACGCCCATCATCTCCGCGATCATGATGGCAACGCAGGCGGAACTCATCGCCTGTGTGCATCCCTGCAGGATAGACGGCATGGCGTGCGGGATTGCCACCCGGAATACCAACTGCCTGTCGCTTGCCCCCAGGGTGCGGGCGGCTTCAAAAAAGTCCTTATCCACATTTTGGATCCCCGTCATAGATGCAACTGTCACCGCGAACCATGAGCCGAGGGCGATGATGAAGACCGCGCCCTTAAACAGCGAAGATACGACAACCATAATGATCGGGATCCACGTAGCTGTCGGGATGGGGCCCAGGAACTTGATGATCGGATTTACCCAGTAGCGGACTTTGTCGGAATATCCGCAGGTGATCCCGGTAATCAGGCCGAGGGCTATTCCGATGAAATATCCTAAAAATAGCAGCCGGAGCGTATGTAAGGTACATTCTATTAAATATGCCCGGTCTGTCCATGCGATATTTAGGATAGAATTCATACAGGGAACAAAGGGCTGCGTCAGGATGCCAGTTTTTAAGGTGAGGTAATCGTAAATGAGCAGGAGCAGGAACAAGGCAGAATAAAGAGGCGCCTTGTAGCGAAGCCTGTCCATGATGACCTTGCTGCCTTTTCGTTTCCTTATATATGCGACAATGCAGTAGATCAGGTATGCAAAGATAAAAATGCCAACGACCCCGACATATGTATACGGCTTTTCGTTTGCACTTCCGTTAGGAACATACCAGTACTCAATAATCGCCAGAATGCCGCAGATGATCGGCAGTATGATGATGATCCTGTCGAAGATGATCTGTCCGCGGGTCTTTTTCCTTTCCTCCAGCTCTTTTAATTGTTGGCGGGTCAGATTTTCCAACTGGCCTGTATCTACATCGTTCGTTAAATTTTTTTTGCTTTCAGATCCCATGTAGCGAACTCCTGTCATTTTCTGTCAGATTTATACTTTCCTTACAACAGACGTCTTTCATTTTACAGGGGATTAAAAGGAATGTAAAATTGGAAATTATTATGAATGGAAAAGACTTATTGACAATTTCTATAGGGGGGGGTATACATGGCTGTTCCCTCTTCTTCTATATCCTTGTTAAAAAAATCCTTTCCGGCTTGACACCTCCGGCCCGCTGCGCATAAGGCTTCCTCCCAAGTACATCATACCCACGGGAAATAAGTAATTCTGCGGACGCTTTGGTTTCCATAAAAAAAGAACAGGTATCTGGGCTGTGACCCGGCTGCCTGTTTTTCGTAGATTCCATCCATCTGCGAATGCGAGATACCCGATTCCTTGAACCACTGAGCAAAACATCTCTCACATTCTGTTTATTATGTCGGCAGTTTTTTGGTGTATGTTAATAGAAATACATAAATTTTTTTTAAATTTTTTGCAGCCTTGGTGTGCTGGCAAGAAAAAATGGATGGAAAAACGGGCTTTAGTGGTCAGATTTATGGTCACAGGACACGGAGGGAGAAACATATGGCAAGGCACGGGGAAAATATCAGGAAACGGCAGGATGGACGCTGGGAAGGGCGCTACAAGTCCTACAGCGAAAAGAAGGGAAAAGTGGTCTATGTGTCCGTCTACGGGAGGACCTATGCGGAGGCGAAGGAAAAGCTGACCACGAAAAAAATCTTACAGAAAACGGGGACGGCAGACCCTCCCGGGCAGGCGGGCCAAAACCGGGAGGAGCCCACGCTTGGCAGGCTGGCCGGGGAGTGGCTTACGCAGGTGAAGCGCTCAAGGAAGCCCTCTACCTATGTGAAGTACCGGCAGGTCTATGAGACGCATATCCGGGGGCGGTTCGGGGACGCCCTGCCGTCTGAGCTGACAGACCAGTCGGTCCGGGAAGCCTTCCGGCAGATGCAGGACGGAGAGCGCCCGCCATCGGACAGCCTGACGAGGAGCATCTACAGCATCCTAAACCAGATCTTAAAATATGCGTCCCGGCATTACCCCATCACAGCCGGGGTGCTGACGAAACCGGCTCCCGGCAGGCGCAACCCGCCTGCGCGCCCGCTCCATACCAGGGAGCAGAGGAAGCTGTTAAGGACATTGCGGCGGGATATGGACCTCTACAAGCTGGCGGCGCTGTTGTGCCTGTATATGGGCCTCCGGCTGGGGGAGCTGTGCGCCCTGAAATGGTCGGACATCGACCTTCGGGGCATGACCCTCACGGTAAGCCGGACGGTGCAGCGCCTCCGCATGGAAGGGCATAAGACAAAGACGGTCCTCTTAGAGACCGCGCCGAAGAGTGAGAGCTCCCGGCGGGAGCTCCCCCTGCCTGCACAGCTCGCCCGCCTCCTGGCGAAGTTCCAGGACGGGAGGGAATATGTCTTCGGCGGGGAGAAGCCCTTAGAGCCGAGGACCATGCAGAACCATTGGGGAAAGATCTTGAAAGAGGCGGGGCTTCCGGGCAGGAAGTTCCACACGCTGCGCCACACCTTTGCGACGAACTGCGTGGAAAGGGGCGTGGACGTGAAGTCCCTAAGCGATCTGCTGGGGCACTCGGACGTGCAGATCACCCTGAACCGGTACGTGCATCCCTCGATGGAGACGAAGCGGAGGCATATGGAATCAATGGATGCGTTTTATGGTCAGATTTATGGTCGGGCGGGATAGCGGGGACGCCGTCCTGCGGGGCTGCGCGGGGGTGTTTCGCAGATGGATGGAATCTACGAAAATATTACCGTAAACCGCAGGCCGGGGCAAGGGATTGACCCGACAGAAAGGAGAGGGACGATGTTATCCATGGAGATCAAGTCCGGGGATTATGTGACGATCGG